>NZ_JASE01000001.1 GCF_000622325.1 Sulfitobacter geojensis | reverse complement strand
ATCGCACCGGGCTTCATCACGGCGTCAAGCTCGGTGAATATCTTGCGCTTGAGGTCCATGTTTTCAAACACGGCTTCGATGATCAGATCACAGTCGGCCAGATCGGCAATTGCAAGCGTGCCGTGGAAGCGGCCCATGCGCGCCTCGACTTCATCTTGGGGGAAGCGGCCCTTGTCGGACGAGCGCTGATAATTGCCACGCACCACGGCCAACCCACGATCAAGTCCTTCTTGCGAGGTGTCGACAATTTTTACCTCGAAGCCGGCCGTGGCAAAGTTCATCGCGATGCCGCCACCCATGGTGCCCGCACCAATGATACCGACGGTTTTCACCTCACGGCGGGGCGTATCCTGGGGCAGGTCCGGCACTTCCCATGCGGCCTGTCCGGCAGCGGCAATGTAGGCGCCAATTTCTTCATCAGTCGGGGTATTCATACTTGAGCCTCTTGGTTGTCGAGACAGGCCGTGCGGATCGCGCGTCTGTCGATTTTATCAGTGGTACCGCGGGTCAGCACATCATGCTGCACCCACAGATGCACAGGGATTTTGAACTTGGCGAGGTGGCCATCAAGGAAGGCGGCCATGTCCTGCTTCGTCAGACTGGTGCCATCGCGCAGCTGTACGGCGGCACCTACGATTTCTCCCAACCGGTCGTCGGGAACAGAGAAGGCAGCCGCTTCGAGCACATCGGGGTGACGGTGCAACGCGCCTTCCACATCGAGACAGGCAATGTTTTCACCGCCGCGGATGATGATGTTTTTCTTGCGGTCCAGAATGGTGACGTATCCCTCGTCATCCAGCACACCCAGATCTCCGGTACGCAGCCAGCCGTCGACGACCGTTTCGGCAGTGGCTTCTGGTTTGTTCAGATAGCACCGCATGATGTGCGGTCCCTTCACCGTAATCTCGCCGATCGTGCCGTTAGGCACATCGTTGCCCTGATCATCCAGCATCCGCAATTCCTGAACGGGCGGATGCAATTTGCCCGCACATTCCGGCCGCGCTTTGTAATCATCGCCGATCATGCCGATGCCAAGCGCGTTTGTCTCAGTCATCCCCCAACCGGTTGCGATACCTGCGTTGGGAAAGGCTTCTGCCAACTGTGCGACCTGTGCAGCCGGACGTTTGGCACCGCCGGCCCCAAGGTAATCCATGCTCGACAGCGGCTCGCCCATCTGTTTGGCAGCTTCCATCAATTCTGCGGATTGGGTCGGCACGCCCAAAAAGCGCGTGATGTTATTATCCCGGATCAACCGCACCGCTTCTTCTGCGTCCCACTTGTGCATCAGGGTGATTTTGGCCCCGGCAGGCAAGCTGAGCAGAAACAGCGGATGCGTTGCAGTGACGTGAAACAACGGCGTAACCACCAAAGCAGACGGGCGCGGCGGTTCGGGCGCATCCGGGGCAGGGGGGTCAATCAACGGTGCAATGACAGATTGCATCAACCAGCTGAACACCGCGTTGACTGCGCCGCGATGGGTTTGCACGACGCCTTTTGGATGGCCCGTCGTGCCCGATGAATACATGACCGCGAAATCATCGTCCGTATTGATGCTGACGTCCGGTGCCTGATCACTTCCGGCACCTTCAAGCAGTGTGGCGTAATCATAGGCTGTTTGCCCTTCACCGTCGCGCACACCAATCAGGGTCAAATCCAGCGGTTGTTCCAGCGGCTTAAGCCGGTCCATGCGCGGACCATCGGCAAAGACCACTTTGGCCGCGCTATCACGCAGGGCATATTCCAGTTCTTCAGTCGTCCACCATGCGTTCACAAAGACCACAACACCGCCGATTGAGGAAACCGCAAGCACCAGTTTGAGAAGTTCAGGATAATTGCGCATCGCAATTGCAATCCGGTCACCTTGCCCCAAGCCAAGGGTATCGCGCATCGCATGGGCCATGCGGTTCACCGATCGTGTATAATCCGCGTAAGAATAACTTTCGCCCTCATAAGCGATGTATTCCAGTTTTCCGTCGCCATGGCGCGCCCAGCCGGCAGCCATCAAGCCCGGAACTGTTGGTGGTATGTTGCGGAACGCCTTGACCGTAACGCCGCGTATGTCGACGTTGTCGATTGCAAATACCGGATCTGTCGCGACCACATGGCGCACTGCGTCTTCAGGTGTCATCGCTGTCATTGCAGCCAAAGGTTGTTTTGCATGGTTCCCCCTCCCAAGGTAGCCCGCCGGCGCATGTCACTTACGGAACGCTGCCGACTCTGTTCGGGGAGACTAGGCAGGAAATCCCGCCATGCCAATACCGCAGAACGGAACGTCATTCCATTTTTTGCATCCTATTTATGTTTGGATGGTTCCAGTGTTTTGCCAAACCGGCAAGAGTTACGGTAAGTCACAAGAAATTGCGCGTTGAACTCTTTTGCCGGATCTTGGTCAAATGTAACCGCGCCTTCTGGTGTGGGCGTGAAATTTCACCCCTTCATAAATTAACGGACCACCGACAGATTGGCCAACCGCGTCACTGGTGGCTTGAAGAGAGGGATTGTTGCAGCGTAATTAAGTGGAAATTTGTGCAACGATAATTTTTGACCCGAGTTCGATGTTTGAAAGGAGTGTTTTGTATGGTTTCTGCCTACCCCCTCACGCCCCTTCAACATAGCATGTATGCCAGCTCGGCTCTGGCCAAACGTCCTTGGCATTATGTCGAACAGATTGTCGTACATGTTTCATCCGAACAGCTGGACGATCAGGCAATGGGGCAAGCGTGGTCGGAACTGGCAGCGGCGCACCCGGCGCTGCGCAATGTGATTATAGACAACGCGGACGGTGGCCCCCGACAATATAGCACAGCGCCTTTTACCGTTGTTCCCACCGTGAAGGATTGGCACGACCGCGATCCCGCTCAGAGCGCAGCGGCGTTAAAGCAGTTTCTGGATCAGGACCGCACCGCAGGAATTGACGCAACCTGTGCCCCTGCCTTTCGGGTTTCCATTTTTCATACCGGCGCAAAGCGTTCCATATTGGTTTGGAGTTTTCCGCACAGCCTGCTGGACGGCCGCACCTTTGCGCCGTTGCTTGATGAAGTATTTGACCGCTACGCCCGGATCAAATCGGGTGACGCGCTGCCCGCGCCGCATCTCGTACATCAAGATCTGTTTGAAACCCATTGCCGCAAGCTGGCCAAGCTGGATCACACCCAAGGCGAGGATTACTTTGCGCAAAGTCTGGCCGGTTGGGAAGGTACCGAAGGTTTATTGCGGGGGGGGGCGAAGGCGGATCGCAAGAAAGAAGCCGTTTTCCAGCTGAGTGCGGAACAGACAGACAGGGTTGCTGAACTTGCAGCCTTAACAGATGTCACTAGCAGTACAGTCATCCTTGCCGCGTGGGGTATTGTACTGGCACGGCTTACCGGTCAGGCCGAGGTGGTGTTCGGCGCGACCCGAAACGGGCGCCACATGGTCGAGGGATCTGCCGACGCAGCGGGGTGTTTTATCACCACAGTGCCGATGCGCCTACGTCTTGATCCCGCTACGCAGCTTGGCGATCTGCTTGAACAGCTGCGCGCGGAACAGATTGCCCTGCGCCCCTTTGAACACACGCCTTTAACCAACATCAGCCGGCGTCTTGGACTTGCGCCAGGGCGGTCCTTGTTTGATTCCGTTTTGATGTTCGATTTCGGCACGCTTGATGAACAGCTCAAGGCCCGTGGCGGCGCATGGCTTGACCGACAAGTAGAGCTGCACGAAGAAGGTGACACTGCGGTTTCCGTTGCCGCGTACATGGGCAAAGAGTTAAAGGTCGTCATTGAATATGACCCCGTGCAGGTGCCCGATGGCCTGCGCCTAGGCCAAGCGATGCAGCAATTTCTGGTCGGGCTGGACAGCGCAACGCCGCAGTCGCTTTTGTCTGCTGTAAGTATGCTGGACGCGAACACCCGGCAGCACATGATGGCCCTTGCAGGAAACGCGCATCCCGCACCAGCACTTAAAACCACCTGCATCGACAGATTTGAAGAAATTGCTGCACGGCAGCCTGATCACATCGCCCTGATGCAACCCGACGCCGCGCCGCTGACGTATAGCGCGCTGGAGCATGCGTCGGATCGACTGGCCGCAAACCTTTTTGCCGCGGGCGTGCAAAAGGGCGACACCATCGGCATTTGCCTCACGCGCGGACCGGCATTTATCACAGCGATGCTGGCGATCTGGAAAACGGGCGCTGCGTTTGTTCCGATGGACCCCACTTACCCGCAAGCGACGCTGAACATCATCGCGCAGGACAGCGGCGCACGGTTGATCCTGGTCGATGGCGCGGCCCCTGCGCTTGCGGCCCCCACCCGCCAAATGACAAGTTTACGCGACAATGATGTCGCGATGCCCAAGCGGGTGTCGCACAGTGGTGATGATCTTGCCTATGTGATCTTTACGTCCGGTTCGACGGGACGGCCCAAAGGGGTCATGGTCACCCATCGTTCGCTTGCAGCACATGCAGATGCGATCATACCACATTTCGCTCTCACGCCGCAGGATAGGGTTTTGCAATTTGCAGCCCTTAGTTTTGATGTCGCGCTAGAGGAGATCGTTCCGACGTTGCTGGCGGGTGCCACACTTGTGCTGCGCAGCGATGCGATGGCGCAATCGGTCCCCACCTTTCTGGCCGAACTCGACACCCTTGGGATCACGGTTACCAACTTGCCCACGGGTTTCTGGGTTGCGCTTACCGATGTCCTTGACCGGGTGGATACTGCGTTCCCTGCAAAGGTTCGAATGGTCATTGTAGGGGGTGAACGGGTGCCATTGTCGGCGCTAAAACGCTGGCGCGCGCGTTTGCCGGATGTGCGTTGGTTAAACGGGTATGGTCCCACCGAAACAACGATCACCTGCACCACACATGAAGCAACAGAACAGGACATGGCGGGCGACACAGTGCCCATCGGGCGGCCCTTGTCACACGCCCGCGCGTGGGTTCTGGCCAAAGATGGCAGTCTGCTGCCCCAAGATGTTGAAGGCGAATTGTTCATTTCCGGCCCCGCGGTAGCCAAGGGGTATATGGGCGATCCCGTCCGTACCGGGCAAAGTTTCATGCAGGCGCAATTCGCCCCCGACGTCGGGCGTATCTATGCAACAGGTGATCGGGTCAAATGGCAGAACGGCGTACTTCACTATCTGGGACGCATGGACCGCCAGATCAAATTGCGCGGTTTCCGCATTGAACCCGGCCAGATCGAAGCCGCGCTAGAACTGCAAGAAGGCGTCGATCGCGCCCATGCGGATGTGGTCACCGCCGCATCGGGCCGGCAACAATTGGTTGCATGGTATTCCGGTACGGTTCCCGATGGATCAATGGCGCCCGACGCGATTAAGACGGCCATCACCGACCTTTTGCCGCCGCAGATGCGACCGGTGCTTGTACAGGTTACGACATGGCCTCAAACGCCGGGCGGCAAGGTGGATACCCGTCGTTTGCCGCCGCCCGATACGGCATCAGATGTCGTAATGGACAGCGATGATGTTAATGGCACGCTGGTCGCCGAAGTTGTGCAGCTTTTTCGCGATGTCTTGCAGGCCGACACCATCGGGCCGCGCACATCTTTTTTTGACGCCGGCGGTGATTCACTGTCCCTGCTGCGGTTGATGCCAGAGCTTGAACGCGTCTTTAACGTGGGCCTGGATGCCACAGCGATTTACAGCAACCCGACACCGCAAGGGGTGGCCAGTGCCTTGATCGCGCAGGATCCCGACCCGCTTGTTGTCATTCCGATACAGGACAAGGGCAGTTTGGCTCCGCTGTATGCAGTGCACGTGCTGGGCGACAACGGTTCGTATTTCCGCCCGCTTTCCAAAGTGCTTGGCGATGCGCAGCCAGTGTTCGGCCTGACCGTAGGGTTATTGTCAAAAATTACCGCCACCACTGTTCCTGATATTGCGCAATTCTATCTGCGCCAGATCGAGCGGCACCATCCAAAGGGACCGCTTTCCCTGATCGCAGTTTCGGCGGGCAGCTATGTTACGCTGGAACTGGCACAGCTGTTACAAAAGGCCGGACGGGATGTTCAGGCGCTGATCCTGTTGGATGCGGAAGGGCCCGCAGGCCGTGCACGTGTGGGTCGCGCGGCGCGTGTGGGTCTACATGCCGGTGAAATACTGCGCCATGGCTGGCCCTATGTCGCGAAACAGCTTTCTTTGCGCAAAGAAGCCTGGGCACAGGATATATCAAAGCAGAGGCTGAAATCGAGGGAAGCCACACTTGCCAAAATTCCCGCAGGCGAATTCGGCGATGTAAACGATTTCGTAGCCGCAAACCAGATCGCCATCGAAGCATATGAACCGCAACCCTATACTAAACGGCTGACCATTTTCAGGGCGGGTGATGACAAGTTCGACAGTCAAGAGGCCATTCGCAACGGGCTGGGGTGGGCCTATATTGCGCAGGCTGGATTTGATCTGACGGATATTCCGGGTGACCATCTGGGCATCCTTGCCCCCCCGAATGTGCAAAAGCTCGGCGCAGAGATTGCGGCATTGCTGGAAAAACGTCGCAACGCGCAGGATTAACGCGCGTCAAGCGCGCCCACGGATCCCGGGATCAACACTTGTACATCTGTCCAGTTCACCCAGATCGCAAGCGCCCCCAACAGCACCGCAAGCGGCAAAAACAGCACATCATGCCGTCCGTCCCACGCCTTGTGACGGCGCGCGAGCAGAACAATAAACGGGTGGTACAACAGCAAAGCGATGCCAAGCCCCGTCACTGCACCAAACAGCCCGTTCAGGCTAACCCCGATCAGAAAGCCACCGGTGCTCAGCAGCGCCTTGGTCAGGCTGACACCGAAGAACCCGCGCGAATCTCCGGTGGCAAGGGCCGCTTGGTCATAGGTAAGGGACACCACAGTAATCATCTGGACGCTGGCCACAGCCACGATGATGCCGCCCGCCGCAACATAGCGGCTGTCATAGAGCACCTGCACGACCCACGGTCCGATTAACGCCAGCACAAACAACACGGCCAACATAAGGGCGGTCAGGTAATACCGCAGTTTGAACAGACGTTTTCGGGCGGTCTGGTCCTCGGTATTCAGGTGTTCACGGTAAAGGGGGATCAAAACCCGCGAGGTGATCATTGTACCCAGCATCAAGGGAAAGCTGGCCAGAAACATGCCGATATTATAGATGCCCAGCCCGTCGATGCTCAGGAATTTTCCCAAAATGGCGCGGTCACCCTGCGACACCAGCAAACCGCAAATGGACGAGAGAAAGATCCAAAGCCCGAAATGCAGCAATTCGGTTCCGGCAGATTTTTCCCAATGCAGCCGATTGCCGCGGCCGGGCAGGAAAAGCCACATCAGCGCCAAGCGTACGATAGCCGTCACAACCCAACCCGCGACCAGCGCCCATGTTGATCTGGTGACCCACGCCAGTACGACCATTGCAACGATACCGGTAATCGTCGCCGCGAGATCAAGCGCAGTTACTCTGCCGATCAACAAATGGCGGTTGGCCGTTTCCACGCGAATGGGTTCAAACGCGGCCAGAAGCAGCGAAATTGCTGCCAATGGCAGCATCAAGGCAATCACGGGCTGTTCATAAAACGCGGCGGCGGGCAGGGCCAAAGCACAAGCGGCAATCCACAAAACGGCACCGCGCATGATTTGCAAGGTCCATGCCGTATCCAGAAAGTCGGGATCGTCCCCGCGTTTGCTTTGCATGATGGATTGGGCGATGCCCATATCGGAAATCAACGTCAGGCCGATCAGCATCATCGTGACCAGCGCCATGATCCCGAAAGATTCAGGAAACAGCAGGCGGGCAAGGATCAGGTTAGAAAGGAACCGCGCGCCTTGAGAAATAACAAAGGTCAACGCCGTCCAGGTCGATCCCCGCGCCGCGCGTGCTAAAAGGGTTGTCCCAAAAAAACCACCTGCAGCTTTGGGTCCTTGCGGGATGTCGTGCTTGTCACTTTCAGAAATGGGATTGCCCCCCGCGACACCGGGCAGGAAACCTGCTCATCTGATCAATCGACTTTGTGATACGCACACGCTCATTCCATCCGCCAACACGAAAGCGGTGCTTTTCTCTATCCCGCATCTTCCGTTAGGAAAAGCATAATACTGCAATACTAACATGCCATGGCAGCGCATTTCGTCAATGCCGCTTAAGAACGTGCCCTGTCACTATCGCATTGCGGCATAATCAGATTTATGTTGAATTTTGGGAGAGCAGCACAAGCCGGTTCCGTTTTAGGCTGGTCGCACATCTACCGCTACTTACGAACGAATTCGCACCCGCCACACAATGCCAGACTGATGCCGTCTATCCGCATGGTTGCTGACGCACGGCGCATGCGCTTACTGGCCCGCCAAAATCCAGCGGGCGGCCTTTTCGGCGATCATGATTGTTGGTGAATTCGTATTCCCGCTGGTGATCTCCGGCATCACAGAAGCATCCACAACCCGCAGCCCTGCGATACCTTTGACGCGCAGATGCGGGTCCAACACCGCCGTGTCATCCTCTGTACGCCCCATTTTCACGGTGCCGACAGGATGGAAAATGGTGCTCGCAATATCGCCTGCAAGCCGTGTCAGGTCATCGTCACTTTGATATTGAACACCGGGCTTGAACTCCTCGGGTTCATAAGGCCGCATTGCCGATTGCGACATGATTTTGCGTACCTGTCGCAGGCTGTCGGCGGCGACTTTGCGGTCGTCCTGTGTGTCCAGATAATTCGGGGTAATCTTCGGCGCGTCGCGGAAATTGCCCGACCCGATGCGCACATGACCCCGGCTGGTCGGGTTAAGGTTGCACACGCTGACAGTCATGGCCGGGAACGGGTGCAAATCCTCCCCGAATGCTTCGAGGCTGAGGGGCTGTACGTGATATTCAAGATTGGCATGACTGCGGCTTGGATCTGAACGGGTAAAGGCACCCAGTTGACTGGGTGACATGCTCATCGGGCCGGAACGTTTGAATAGATATTCCAACCCGATCTTAGCCTTCCCCACCATCGAATTTGCCAGCGTGTTCATGGTGTTGGTGCCTTTGACCTTGAAAACTGCGCGGATTTGCAAATGGTCTTGCAGGTTTTCACCCACGTAGGGCTGATCCAGAACCACATCAACGCCGTGTTCTTTCAACAGGGCCGCGGGACCAATGCCCGACAGTTGCAAAATTTGCGGCGAGTTAATGGCACCGGCCGAAAGCACAACCTCGCGCGCGGCACGCAAGTCTATCGACCGCCCCTTGCGGTGCACTTTCACCCCGACACAGCGCAGCTTGCCATCAGCCGCCGTTTCAAGCGTCAGCTTTTCAACCTGTGCTTCGGTCCAGATCGTCAGGTTCTCGCGCTTTTTTGCAGGGCGCAAAAAAGCCTTTGATGTATTCCAACGCCAACCGGAGCGTTGATTTACATCGAAGTACCCGACACCTGCATTATCCCCCCCATTAAAGTCATCTATTTTTTTAATACCCGTCTGCGCGGCGGCATCCGAAAAGCTGTCCAATACGTCCCAACGCAGCCGCTGCTTTTCGATGCGCCATTCACCACCATGTCCGTGCATATCCGAAAAGCGGCTGTTGTCGCCGGTCACGGGATCAGCACCATCGTCAAGTTTGTAGTGATCTTCATGCGACTTGAAATCGGCAAGAGAATTTTCCCAACTCCACGCCTCTTCGCCCGTCAGATTTGCCCAGTTGTCATAGTCACGCGCCTGCCCCCGCATATAGATCATGCCGTTGATCGACGAACATCCGCCCAATGTCTTGCCGCGCGGATAAAGCAAGCTGCGCCCGTTCAGGCCCTTGTCTGCTTCGGTTTTGTACATCCAGTCCGCACGCGGATTGCCGATGCAGTAAAGATACCCGACCGGAATATGAAGCCAGGGGTAGGTGTCGGGCTTGCCAGCTTCCAGCAGCAATACCTTGTTGGCAGGATCAGCGCTGAGGCGGTTGGCCATCAAGCATCCGGCAGATCCGCCACCGATTACGATAAAGTCGTACCCGTTCAAAGCATCGGACATTTTGCTTCCCCCTCACTGTCGACATAAACTTGGCTAGGTTGAGGATGATCAAAGCTGTTTGTCCACCGCAAAAAGCGATAGCGTGTCGCGTGACACCCTGTTCCGTTCACCCCCAGCGCCGGACAGGTTTGTGTCCTGCAAGTGCCCGCAAAAGGTAGGATACCGTTGACGCCAGATGATACGCCACCCCGTCCAAAACCCGCACCTGTTAGCGGGATAACCCATGTTTTCGCCGCCGCCGGCTATTCCATATCCGGCTTGCGACGGCTTTGGAAGGAAACCGCATTTCGTCACATCATCCTTGGCGCGCCGGTCTGTATGGCGGTGCTTGCCCTCGCAAACGCACGGTTTTTCGATTATTGTGTGATGCTTATCCTGCTGCTTGCGCTGGTTGCCGTCGAAGCGCTGAACACTGCGATCGAATGTATCGTTGACCATCTGGCCCCCGATTGGCAGGAGTACGCCCGTGACGCCAAAGATTTGGGGTCACTTGCAACCCTGTGCCTGCTGTGCGCAAACGGTATTTTTATAGGGGCGGTTTTGATCCGCTCCTTTGCTCTGACCTGAAAGACTGCTGATGAATATGCTCAAGATCGTTGCGGTGCCAATGCACAATGAAGGGCGCAAATTTGTTGCGATCTTTGCTGCAATCACCGCTGTCCTGTTTTTTGTCTGGGAACCGCTGTTTTGGTTGGGCGTCGGTGCAACTGTCTGGTGTTACTACTTTTTCCGCGATCCGGTACGGGTTATTCCGCAACAGGAAGGCTTGGTTATCTCACCGGCGGACGGGGTCGTTTCCCTGATCGAAGATGTGGTGCCCTCGGCTGATCTGGGGCTTGGTGACACACCACTGACCCGCGTGTCCGTATTTATGAACGTTTTCAACTGCCATGTGAATCGCGCACCTGTCGCGGGTAAGGTGGTCAATATCGTGTACCGCCACGGCAAGTTTCTGAATGCCTCCCTAGACAAGGCCAGCGAACATAACGAACGCAACAGCCTGACCATTGAAACCCCGGACGGCGCACGTATCGGTGTGGTGCAAATCGCGGGGCTGGTCGCACGGCGCATCGTTTGCTTCGTGCAAGAAGGTAGCGTGCTGGGCGCCGGACACCGCTTTGGTTTGATCCGTTTTGGCAGCCGTCTGGACATCTACCTGCCCAAGGGAGTTTCTCCTTTGGTCTCTGTGGGTCAAACGGCGGTTGCGGGTGAAACCATTCTTGCCGATCTGCGCGACCCCAACCGCCAGCGTCCCGGTATCCCTGAATGAGCAACACCTCGAAAATCAAGCTGCGCCATATTGTGCCAAGCGTGGTCACTGTTTTTGCGATTTGCGCCGGCATGACTTCGCTGCGGATGAGCCTTGAGGGCCATCTGGAAATGGCCCTGTATTTTATCCTGTTGGCCGTCTTTCTGGATGCTGCCGACGGGAAACTGGCGCGGTTTCTGGATACCGCCAGCCCCTTCGGCGCAGAACTGGATACGCTGGCGGATTTCTTCAACTTCGGGATCGTGCCCGGGGTGCTGTTGTATCACACGCTCTATATCGACACGGCTTTTGCCAATCTGGGCTGGCTGGCATCGCTTGTTCTCGCCGTTTGCTGTGCCCTGCGGCTGGCGCGATTTAACCTCGCGCTTGATGACAGCGATATTGCCCTGAAAAAAGACGAATATTTCGTCGGCGTGCCCGCCCCTGCCCTTGCCTGTCTCGCCCTGATGCCGATCTTTATGTATTTGCACGGCTGGGAGAACTCGGATTTCCCCGTGTTAAGGGCCATTTATATCATTGGCGTGGGCCTTTTGGCGGTCAGCACGGTGCCGACCTACTCCATCAAGCACGCCAGCATCAAACGTTCGCATCTGCCGATCGTCGTGATTGCCGCGATGGTGCTGGTCGTGTGTCTGATGGTCTATCCATGGCCGACCTTGATTATCGCGAACTGCCTTTATTTGCTGTCCCTGCCCTTTTCTTACAGAGCACAGCAGCGCCAGACCAAGGGCTAGCTGGCCGGTCTTTAACCGCTGCGGCACAGGCGACCGGCCTGCAAAATCAGTACCCCAAGGCGCAGCCGTCTTTGCGAGGATCAGACCCTGCAATCAAGACACCTGCGTTGTGATCAATCTCGATGATCTGGCCGCCGCCAATCGCTGATGTGCTAAACGCTGCTTTGTGCCCCTTGGCGATCAAACCGTCCAAGACGCCCTGCCCTAATGTCGGCTCCACTTCCAATGTGCCGTCCGGCTTCCAGAAAACGCGCGGGCTGTCCAAGGCCTCCTGCGGGTCCATTCCGAAGTCGACCATATTGGTGATTACATGGCTATGCCCGCAAGGCTGGTAATGCCCGCCCATCACACCGAAGCAATAGCGCGGCTTGCCCCCAGCCATCGCCATCGCAGGGATGATGGTATGCAACGGGCGTTTGCCCCCCTCAATCGTGTTGGGATGCCCTTCAACGACGCGAAAACCGGCGCCACGGTTTTGCAGATGGATACCGGTTTTTTCCGTGACGATGCCAGAACCGAACCCTTTGAAGACCGAGTTGATCAAGGACACAGCCATACCGTCGCGGTCCACGCAGCTGAGATAAATCGTATCGCTTTGAAAGTTCGGATCGACTGGCGGCAAAGTTGCGTTGCGCTTGGCCGGATCAATCGTCGCCGACAGCCCCTTGGCCCACGCTTTGTCTATCAGCGCGTCGACACTGACACCCATCGTTTCGGGATCACCGATATGCGCGTCGCGAATGGCGTATCCGATGCGCGCAGCTTCAAGCTCCAGATGCAAGCGTTCGACACTGTTCGGGGCAAGCGATGACAGGTCGAAACGTTCCAGCAGATTTAGAATGATCTGCGCCGTGATACCCGTGCCATTCGGTGGCAACTCCGCCAGATCAATATCGCGGTATCCCGCGCTGACCGGAGTGCAGGGATCAGCACTATGGTTTGCCATGTCTTCTTCGGTCATCACCCCACCGCGGCTGCGCAACTCGGCCACGATATCCGCGGCCACTGCCCCTTCATAAAGCCCGCGCGCGCCTTGTGCCGCGATCACCTTAAGTGTTGCGGCCAATGCAGGCAGCTTGTGGATCGAGCCCAGTTTCGGAGCTTTGCCGTCGATTAGGTAATGCTTGGCCCCTGCCCCTTGCGCCGCCAGTTTTGCCGCGCAATCCGTCCAGTCCGACCAGACGCGGGGGTAGACCACAAAACCATCCTCCGCCGCGTGGATGGCGGGTTGCAACGCAGCGTCCAACCCGATGGTTCCGTGGCTTTCCAGCAGGCTTTCCCAGCTTTTTACGACACCGGGTACGGTAACAGAATGGGCAGAGGCATCATCCATTTCCTGCCACCCCTGCCCGCGCAGCATTTCGCTGGAAAGTGCGGCAGCGGCCCGGCCAGAAGAATTCAATCCGTAAAGCGGTTGGCCCGGTTTTGAGATCAATGCAAAACCGTCGCCGCCAATGCCCGTCATGGCCGGTTCGACCACCGCCAGAACCGCCGCCGCAGTCACGGCGGCATCAACCGCATTTCCGCCGCGTTTAAGGACTTCCAGCCCCGCTTGCGTCGCCAGCGGATGTGAGGTGGCTAATGCACCGTTTGCTGCATAAATCGGGGAACGTTTGGGGTCATGAAAGTCACGCATGGCGATTGGTCCTTTGAAGGCTTTTGGTCAGGCTAACCAGTCTGTTCAACAATTGAAATATCGCACCGCGAAAAACTATATTTTCGCTTTATATCAATAACTTATTAATCATCGAACCCGACAAATCGCGCCATTTCGTCAACTTCGCGCCGCGTGGAAACCACACCATTCGCCGCGAAGTCCTCGTTTGGCCATCCCAGTGCAACACAGGTCATGATCACCTGATCGTCGGGGATTTGCGCATGTTCGCGCACCACAGGCGATTGCATGATCCCCTGCCCGTTAATCACCGCACCCAAACCGCGCGACCACGCGGCAAGCACCAGCCCATAGGTCACAGCACCCAGATCGAAATGCGCGATCGTGCCACCCTCAAGGGATTTGTCGAACGTCACGACGATAGACACAGGCGCGTCAAACTGGCGAAACCCGCGCATCACCCAGTCCTGCCGCATCGCCTTGTCATCACGGGCGATTCCCATGGCGGCAAACAACTGTTTGGCAATGCCGACCTGCCGGTCGCGGTGCGGCCCTTCATAGGCACCGTGATCGATAATTTCGCGCACGGGCGGCACACCGGACATCATACGGGTTGAATTGCCCTCGCGTACTTTTTCCAGGGGTTCGCCAGTCAGGACATGTAAATGCCAGGGCTGCGTGTTCATCGAAGACGGGGCGCGGTTGGCCAGCGTGATGATCTCTTCAAGCAGCGCGCGCGAGACAGGTTTGTCCTGAAATCCCCGGATTGAGCGCCGCTCTAACATGGCTTGATCTAACTGCATTTTTCGCCTCCCATTGCGTTTGCGAAAGGCTAGCCTTGCACCAGCCCAAGGGCCAGCCTCCGCGCGCCAAGTGACGCCCCGTCACTATGTTCTGCCGCCAAATCTGTCCTTGCTTATCAAAAGCCGAGAGAACGCAGCGGCATCACTTTTCCAAGGTCTTTTGAACTTCTTCCATCACCATTTTAATCATCTCGTCTGATACGCCTTTACCGCTGAACCGGATCATAAATCCGTCGCTGTCGCTTTTCTTTTGCATCGTCACGCCAGTCGATGTTTGCATCCTCGCCTGCCCCGCGCCCAGAACGTCACGCAACTTTGCCTCCGCACCACCGCGCAGACCTTGGGCAAGGCGCAAGCCGTCCTTTTCGCGAAGCGCTTCGGGGAATTGCAACATATCGCCAAGCTCCTCAAAGATCATCGCGACAAAGGCACCGCCCATCTGATCCGGGTCACGCATCACCGACTTGATCCGCGCAAACCTGTCGTCCCCTGTCTGGCTTAGCAGGTTTTGCTGGGCTATCGCCCGACTTCACCCACGGCTCGGTCCCCCCTCTGCCCTACTACACAAGACAACACCGATAGGTGTTGACGCATACCACACGCCAAGAAGTGCACTTTGAGTAGAAATAATGCTCGAGAGGTATGTCGAGCTCTTTACGGAGGGACGAAGAGTTCAACTTTCGCCCATGTAAAGTGCGCGTAAGTTGGACTGCCATCTCTTTTAGGAGCGCCGTCAAAACCCGTTACAAGTCGTCCTGGAAGAGCATTTTGGCTTTCTGGTCGTCACATGGGTCGTTAAGAAATTCCTGAAATTCAACCGATTCGAGACCTAGACCAAGTTGCTATCTGTTGTGATCATGTGACAAAATTCTACTACATCTTGCTGATCAGACGGAACTCTTGGTAAAAATGTTTTTTTTCAACAGGTTAACAGGACGCTTTCACCATCCAAAGCTGAACACAAAGGCGCCCCGTCACCGAATAGGCCAAAAAATTGTTGCCTGGGGATAAGTTGCGTGTCATGAGTTCAATTGTCGCAATCTGACGTAAATCACGCCTTTTAGCGACGAAACACATATGACCCACTAAGAGGTCGTGAGGGCAGTATGAATTCAAACGCAAATATCGCGCAAACCAGCTCTATCGCCGCATCTATTGCGTCGAACGCTGCCCGCCTGTCGGAAGCGCTTAACAACCATATGCGCAATAGCTTCCAGCCCGATAGTAGAAAAGCACTGCGCAAGTTCCACCCTGCTGAAGTATCAGAGCTAACAGGCATCAGCATGTCAAACCTCAGGACACGCCATCAGGAAGGTGATTTCCCCGATGTAGAGACGGATTCCAGAGGTCGCAGGCTCTACACCGCGGAAGAGATCGATCAAATCCGACATGTGATGGCGAAGACTGGTCGAAATGGTGAGACATATCTTCCGGGACGCCGCGAGAGCGACGCCCTTCAAGTGATTTCCATTGTCAACTTCAAAGGCGGGTCCAGCAAAACGACCAGTGCGATCCACTTGGCCCAACGCTACGCCTTGCGGGGCTATAGAGTTCTTGCGATCGACATGGATCCGCAAGCCAGCTTGACCACTATGTTCGGATACCGTCCTGAGATTGAATTCGCTGAAAGCGGCACAGTTTACGACGCTCTCAAATATGAAGACCCGGCTCCGTTAAGCCAAGTCATACGAAAGACCTATTTCCACAACCTTGACCTCGCTCCGGCGGGTCTCTTGCTATCCGAGTACGAGACCGAAACAGCGTATGCGCTTCAGCACAAGATTGATCCGCCATTCACACAACGCCTTGCCATCGCTCTCGACGAGGTCGAAGCAGACTACGATCTCGTCATCATTGATTGCCCGCCTCAACTTGGCTTCACAACAATGACAGCTTTGTTGGCGTCTACCGGCCTTCTGATCACTGTCGTTCCCAGCATGTTGGATGTTGCGTCAATGGCGCAATTCCTTGAAATGGCTGGAGAAACTGTTCAAACTCTTGAGGAGGCCGCGGGACCTATCGACTGGAATTTCCTTAAGTTCTTGATCGCTCGATATGAGCCAACCGACGTCCCACAGTCACAAATGGCGGGTTTCTTGAGATCTATTCTCTTGGATCAAGTGTTGACCACCCCGATGCTCAAATCCACAGCGATCTCAGACGCTGGGATGACGCAGCAAACCATCTATGAACTGGATCCCTCGCAAGTCGTAAAGAAGACACTAACACGCATATTAGAATCTGTTAATGGCGTCGCGGATGAGTTCGAAAAGACAATCCAGCAAGCTTGGGGAAGGGAAACTGACTAATGGCCCGTAGAAACCTGTTCCAGCCCCCTCCCCCGCCTGATGTAGATACGACCGTTGTCTCGGAATCGGAGCAAAAGGCACGTTTCCCGAATACCGGCGCAATGAGCGGCGTTAAATCCACTTTGAAGGATGTCGCGAGCAACGCGGTAAGAGAAATCTCAGTTGATGTCATTGAAGAGAACGGCCCCAAGGACCGTCTCTCCTTCACCGATGCTGATGTCGTGACGCTGGCTGAGAGCATTAAGGCACACGGCCAACAAGTACCAATTATGGTACGCCCCATCGCGGACAAACCCGGACACTACAAAATCGTTTATGGTCGCCGCAGATTGCGGGCCTTGCGATCGCTCGGCATCCCCGCGAAAGCACTTGTCAGGTCTCTTTCTGATGAAGAGGCTATTCTTGCCCAGGGACAAGAGAACACTCAACGCTTGGACCCCAGCTTCATTGAAAAAGCGCTTTTCGCCACCGAGCTGGCCACAAGTGGCTACGAGCAAGCAATCATTCTGGATGCCCTCGCTGTGGACAAGCCAATGCTGTCGCGCATGAGCAAAGTTGCACGGTCTATTCCTAAGTCAGTCATCGAGAAGATCGGCTCGGCGCATGGCATTGGACGCAGACGTTGGGAAGAGTTGGCAGACCAGTCGCGCAGCGATAGCGTCAATCTTGAACAGGTCACCGCAACGCTTCAGTTCAATGCTGCAAAGAGCTCAGACGACCGCTTTGGCTTGGTCAGTGATGCCATTACTCAGGCGCTGAAATCTAAAGCAGCGGACAAACCAGCTGTCCCCTCTACCCTCACCATCAAACTTAGTGATGGGACGGCTTTGGCAGAAGTAAAAGAAACGGCCCGTGCTTTGACATTCAAGCTGTCGAAGTCTGATGCCCCAGAATTTGCCCAGTGGATGCGCAACAACGCAGAAGCTGAGCTTACACGCCTCTATGAAGCGTGGCAGTCAGAGAAAAAGTCTGACTGATGACGACCGAGCAGTAGAACTTAAAAAAGGAGCACGACCAACAACCCAAAAAAGAAAGAGCCCCCCAAGGTTTCCCTAGGAGAGCCCAATCTGTTCTTTGCACTTTCAGATTTACCAGCTTCTCTGCCTTAGTCAACAACAACCGATTCGGTTGACGAAGATTTGCGGCCTTTTTTCTGATTTTCAGAGATATTGGTGCCTTTCACATCAGGTTGTCGTGAAAAAAGCATGGCATTTACACAAGCAACTGCACCCACTGGGCTGCGGAACAGTGAAATATTGTCCGCGGACAATTCTATTCCAGAGCGTCACATCGTCGTAGCAACGCTCCGCAACGCAGCGCCTCGTCTTGGTCTCAGCGCAACTGTGATATCGACCTTAGATGCGATGCTTTCGTGCCTGGCGCCAAAGCGCAATCACCACACAGTGTTTGCATCGAATGCAACACTCACATTTCGACGCAACGGCATTTCAGACAGAACAATCAGACGCCACGCCGCAACGCTTCAAGAAATTGGCCTGCTCGTTCGCCGTGACAGCCCCAATCGGAAACGGTTCACAAAGCACAATAGACACGAGGGCACGGCGCTTCGGTTTGGCTTCGACCTCTCACCTCTCTTTGATCGCTTGCATGAGATTGCTTCAATGGCAGCTGAGGTCATGAAGGAACGGGAGCAAATTGACTATCTGCGCGCCAAAATTCGCGCAGCAGCCAATGCAAGTCTGACCGACAACCCAAACGATGAGATCGCTCTGGGCATCTTTCGTGTCCTACGTCGGAAATTGTCGCTCAAGGACTGTGAACAAATCCTCTCAAACCTCCCAATCTCAGTAGTTGATGCCGAGTCAGTCGACGATGAAAATCCGATTTCAACAACAACTATGGCCGCCAATGACGGTCAATTTGTCCGGCATCATCATAAGTCAAATAAAGAACATATTAATAAAGAGAGTATCACTCAAAAAAGACAGAACACTCCCAAGGCTTCAGAAGCTCCAATCACCATCCCCGAACTACTGACTGCCTGTCCGGAAGCAGCCGAGTTTTCACTGAAAAAGATAGTTACCGTTCATGATGTTGTTGCTCACGCACGAACGCTCGCCCCAATGATTGGGATCACAGCCCAAAACTACGAAGCAGCACATAAGCGCCTTGGTGCCTTACGCGCTGCAGCAACCGTTTGGGCAATAATGCAGTTCCACGACAAGATCAAAGCAGTCGGTGCCTATTTTAGGTCAATAACCACTGGATCAAAAAGTGACGGTTTTAGCCCAGAGAAGCTAATCCGACGTCTGGTTTTAGCGCAAAATCATGCAGCTTGATTTCACAATTGTCCGCGGACAATTTTCCAAGCCACATCGCCAGACTCAATGAACCGCGAGCCAATCAATGATAGCAAAGCCGCAAAATCTTGCCGTTGGTCGCCCCACAGATGTCATGGCCTCCAGAAGAGATCGGGCCGGGCGGACTGATCCATATACAGTCTGACACGAGCCTTTGCCTATGAATTGCGCGCATCGTTTAGGCGTAAACCGTGTCTCAATCGCGATTGGGCCGAATTCAATTACTCTGACGGGGTTCCCAAACACAAATTTCACGTAAAGCATATATTTATCAATTAGTTAAATCAAATTTTACTATGGTTTCTTATTGCAGTTACCTAAAAGCAGGTTCTTTCGTGTCTTCAGATAGCTTTGACGATAGAGGTTCTGTACGAGCAATGCCTGAAGCAATGGCGACAAATGGGTCGGCCAATGTCACCGAGCAAATGGTCGGCCGAGGAATTTCATGGGATGTGCAATCTGTCGCGTCAGTTTGAAGCTAGACCGATACCCCAATCAAAGATGAACTGATTCTCGATCCGCACGCAATGGGGCAGGGGGGGACTGCCGGATAAGCAAGACACCGTAGGCAGCGAAACCACGCTACTCCTAAACGCCAATCCTCTTCAGGCCGAATTGCCAAGTTGTTGGCTGGATTTGATCAAGTTACGCCAGTTCCATGAAAATTCCATCCGACCTGCCCGGCCCGACGGGCTTTCGTTATCCACGTGAGGTCATTGTGTACGCTGTCTCGGCGTACCACCGGTTTCCCCTGGGGATAGCGAATACTGAATATCTGTCGGCGGCGCGGGGTGTGATTGTCAGTCGAGAAATGGTCCGGCTTTGGGTCGATTACACCACCAAAATGGCTGCTTGATCTAACCTTTAACAATCCTCCACAACCTGACGTCACCACCTTGGCAATACCGTTTTTTACATTGGCCAAATCACTTTTCCCACAGGTCCCGCTAAAGGAAAATGTGGTTCCACTTCGCCAGTTCACACACCTGTGACCTCCTTGCAGCAACAGGTCTTTAAATTGAGGGGGAATTTGGAGTGCAACGTTTCATTGAATAAAAATTTCTGTTTTAACAGAGTCAGTAAAGCTGCGGGGGTGCGGCTGTGCCAGAATACCGGGTGCCAGCTTTCCGCAGATAGTGATTTTTTGCCCCTGGGGCGTGTACTGGTAGGCTCCCGATGATGCGGACATTGTTGAACCGGCATATCTTGGTCATGGCATTGACTATGGTATTGATGCTCTTTTCGACGCTCCCCTCTCAGGCGACTGATTTCACGCGCAACGTTCCAGGAACCAGCCTTCGGTTGCCCGACGAATATCCGCAGGCGGGTGGTGTCGCGATTGTTTTGGTTGGGGCAAACGGCAACGCGTATTACCAGTTTTCCAATCCTGCCGGTGCATTTCGCGGGTTCCAGTACAACGGGACGCCCACTGAATTTCGGGGCAACCCCTTTACGATCAACAACCCCATTAACCTTGATTGCGGGTTCTCTCTCTGTTCGACCTACTTTGGCGGCGCGATCACAAATATCTATATCCGCTTTTCCGCTTACGATGGCGACACGCAAGTAAACGGTTTCGATGAAGACGACATCACACTACGTATCAACGGCTTTACTGTCGGTAACTGGTCGGACGTCCAGACCGAGATCACGGACACAAGCGGCGTTAACTCAAGCGGGTTTGTTCAGGGTTTCGGCAACAATACCTTCAACACCGGCTGGTTCAGCTCAACCAATCCGGCGCTTTTGTCGAATATCCTTTCAACAGGCAGCACGGTTTCGCAGGTTTTTGATTCCGACCCCAACGACAACTATTGGGATTTCCGGCGCGGCAGCAATCTGACCAACAACAACATCGTTACGGTTGCGCCAGGTTATACCATCGAAAAATCGGCAAATGTGAGCGATTTCACATCCGTCGGGCAAACGGTGACCTACAGCTATATTGTCACAAACATCGGCTCCGTGCCGATCCGCCAGCTGGCTGTCACTGATGATAAAATCGCATCTGTATCCTGCGACAAGACCGAGATTCTGGATACCGAGCAAGGGGGCACCGCCGATTTCGCGACCTGTACTGCGACGTACCAGATCACGCAGGAAGACTACGATGCAGGTGAGGTGACGAATGTCGCACAAGCGGTCGGTGTTCCTGACTTTGGTAATCTGGGCACGCTGACGGATACGCTGACCATTGAAGGGCCGGACGCAACGCCCGTTCTGTTCGTAGAAAAAACCAGCACGCTGTCCGCGTTCGGAGAAGCTGGCACAGATGTGCCTTACAGCTTTCTGATCCGCAACGACGGAGATGTGACGCTGAGCAATTTCACAGTGAGCGATACGCTTATTCCCGGCCTAACCTGCAACGTGCCAGACCTCGAACCGAATGATGATTTCACCTGTACCGGCAGCTACCGTGTTACGCAGACGGACGTGAACAGCTTTGCGGCCGACCCCGCAAACGAGCTTGAGAACACTGTTACCGTCAGCGCGGATACCCCGCGCGACGGCCGCTTGACGGAGTCTGATAGCGTCTCCTTGCCGGGACCTACGGTGAACCTTGATCTGGAGCTGACCAAGACTGCGGTTGAATCAACATACGACGAAGTCGGTGATGTCCTTAATTACCGGATCGTTCTGCGCAACGCGGGCAATGTGACTTTCCCCGCGGCGCCTGCGGTTTCGGACCCGCTGGCTGGAACTGTGACCTGTCCAACCGGTCCGATTGCGCCGGGTAACAGTGTGACCTGTACGGCCAGCTATGCGATTTTGCAGGGCGACATCGACAGTGGCTCGGTTGAGAATACCGCAGAAGCGACGATCACGGTCGGCCCCAACAGCGACACCGAGGAAGATACCGCCGAAGTCACCGCCACGCGCAGTGTCGGTCTGACATTGGACAAAACACTCGACAGCACATCACCTGCGCAGTTCAGCGCGACGGGTATCGCGCTTGAGTATGACTATCTGCTGACCAACACAGGTAATGTCGCACTTGAGAGCGTGAGCGTCACCGACGACAAGGTAACGGTTAACTGTCCCGCACCAACGCTGGCCCCCATGACCAGCATGACCTGTAGCTCGACTGTCTATTCCACCATTCAACCCGATTTGGACAGCGGTGGCGTGACCAACATTGCGACGGCGAATGCGGTTGAGGCTGGTGGATCGAATGCTGCCGTCACCTCCAACACCGATCAGGTGACTGTGCCTGCCGTACAGAACCCTGTTCTTGAGCTGACCAAGACCGCACCTGTTGTGGCGCCCGGCGACTTCACCGTTGGGCAAAGCGTGACCTATACGTTTGCGGTTCGCAACGCGGGTAACGTGCTAATCGACACCAATATCGGCGTGACCGAGATCGAGATTACGGATGACAAGATCGGGACGTTTACTTGCTTCCCCGCTCCGCTGACGGTCGGGCAGACGCAGACATGTACGCGTCCATACATACTGACCGATGACGATGTGGATGCGGGTTTTGTGGTGAACGTGGCCACCGCTTCAGCCGGTGCAACGGAATCGCCGCAGGTCAACGCGATTATCGCGCCCACGTTTAATCCTGCGATCTCTCTTTCAAAGACAACCAGCACCGCATCTGTTGACGGGCTTGACGATACCATCAATTACACCTTCGAGATCGAAAATACCGGCGATGCACGTATCGTTGAGCCGATCGTGATCAACGATCCTCTGCTCAGCGCGCCACCGGTGTGCAACCAGCCCGCTGACTTTGATCCGGGGCAAAGCTTTACCTGTACCGGTGTGCGTAACAACACGGCAAACGGCATCACCCAGGCAGAGCTTGACAGCGGCAGTGTCGATAACAGCGCGACGGCAAGCTTTGACTTTGTATCAAATGGCGTGACCAGCACAGTGACGTCGAACGAAAGCAGCGCATCCGTGCCTGTGACCGCGATCCCGAATGTCGAGCTGTCCAAGACCGGCCCTGCAACCTACAGCGCGCTTGACGAAGAGCTGAGCTATACCTTCACGGTCAGCAACCCTGCGCCGGGCAATGTCACGCTGCGCAGTGTAACGGTAACGGATCCGCTGATCCCCGATCTGAACTGTGTGCTGACAGACATCGCGCCGGGCACATCGCAAAGCTGTATCGGCACCTACGAGGTCACACAGGCCAACATTGACGACGAGACCTTTACCAATACTGCCACGGTACAGGCACAGCCCGCGCAAGGCGCGCAGCAGACCGACACCGATGATCACCGCGCCGATCTGGCGGCGGGGGCAGGGACCAAGACTGCAACTTTGGATAAACAGGCCAGCATCACGTCTTTCTCCGCCATTGACGAGCAGATCACATATGTGATGGAGGTCGAGAACACAGGCACCCAGACGCTGACCAATCTGACCGTCACCGACATTCTGGATGCAAGTTTTTCCTGTACGATTGCGACCTTGGCCCCCGACGCAATCGACCGGAGTTGTCAGTTTGAATACACGATTTCACAGGCTGATATCGATCGCGGGCAAGTCGATAACAGAGCGACGCTGTCGTCGCCCGAAATCGACACCCAGATTGATGATGAAACAGTCTTGGGCGAGGAACGTCTGGCGACCTATACATTCGATAAAACAGCGCCTGCGGGTTTCACCGCTGCTAATCAGCCGATCGATTTTGTCTTTGTCATCGAAAACACAGGTAACGTGACGCTGACCAATGTGAGCATCACTGATCCGTTTTTTGGGACACCCTATACCTGTACTATCCCGAGCATTCTTCCGGGTGTCACGGATCGCAGCTGTACGGCGCAATATACCACGATGCAGGAAGACGTGAACAGCGGCAGCATTACCAATACTGCGACCGTCACCGTTGATGCGCCTGCCGGTGTTACCGATCCGGCCGATCAAACCGATACAGTGGTTATTCAGGGTCCGGCAGAAAACGCCGCCGTTGTCATCACCAAGGCCAGCACCGACGGTATCTTTACGTCTGCCAGAGACAGCGAAGTGTTCACGTTCAGCGTGCGCAATACAGGCAACGTCACCCTGACGGGGCTGACAGTCAACGATAGCGATCTTGGATTTACATGCGCCCTTGACGATCTGTTGCCCGGCGCAGAAGCGACCACATGCGCAGGGGGCGCACCGGCGTTGCAGGCGACAAAGGTGTTTGACCAGACGAACGTCGATCTGGGCAGCTATACCAATAATGTCACCGTCGAAGGCAGCTCGCTCGGGCTTGGCACGCCGGTAAGCGACAGTGACACGGTTACGGTGCAAGGTCCCGCACAGGTGCCTGCCTTGGAGATCGACAAGACAACAACCCTCACCGGAACATTTGATACGCTGAACCAGCAGATCTCCTATAACTACCGGGTGTTTAACCGTGGCAATATCACGCTGACCTCGCAAATCACGGTTGATGATAACCTGATTGCCAACGTGACCTGCCCGCAACCGCCAGCAGCAGGCATTCCGCCGGGTGATTTCATTGATTGTACCGCGACAGCAAACATTACCCAGCCGAACCTTGATGCGGGTTTTGTCGAAAACATCGCAACCGCCAGCGTCACCCAAACCGTCATCCCGCAAGGGCAGGGTGGTGCCACGCAGGTAACGGTCACTTCGCCGTCCGATACAGTACGTATCGAAGCCGACCAGTTGCCGCGCCTGCAAATCGACAAGCGGGTCAAGACCGGTTCGGCAGCGAGCTATTCTGCCGTTGGTGATCCCGTGACCTTTGAATATGTCGTCACCAACATCGGTAACGTCACCACCACCGCGCCGATTACAATTGATGATGACAAGATTGCAGGCACGCTGACCTGCACCACGGCACCGCTCGCCCCCTTGGGACAGGTCACCTGTGAGCAGGTCTATAACGCTGACCAGACCGCATTGAACGACGGATCTGTGACCAACATCGCAACTGCCGACACGCTGTTCGATGGCGCTGCGGTACAATCATTGCCCGACAGCGTGACGATCAACGCAGTTCAGGATCCATCGCTCGCCATTCAGAAAACCTTTACCGGAACGAATAACCCCAACGCTTTCGATGTGGGCGACCAGCTGAGCTATTCCATCGTGGTGACAAACGACGGTAACGTGACGATTGACGGGCCGATTACGCTGGATGACAACCTTATTGAATTCCCCGCAGGCTTTAGCTGCGGCACGCTGACAAACAACCAGCTTCAGCCGAATGAAACGCTGACGTGTACCGCCACGCATACGGTTTCCCAGAACGATCTTGACCTCGGATCGTCGACAAACGTTGTTTCTGCCACCGGTAGCTTTGATGACCGGCCCGTGCTGTCGCCAAGTGATAACGCCATTTATCCGGTTGATGCCTCCCCCAGCCTGTCGCTCGAGAAACTGGCACTGCCAGTAACAGGCGGTTTGATGATGGTCGGCGACATTGTCGAATATCAGTATATCGTGCGCAACACCGGTAACGTCGGTCTGATTGAGGCCATTACTATTCAGGATGACAAGCTGGGCACCCTTGATTGTAAGCCAGAGGCGAGTGGAACCGTCCCGCCGCTTTCGACCTCCGGCGCGAATGCGAGCTACTCATGCATCCACCCATACGAGCTGACACAGGCTGATGTAGATGCAGGCTTTGTGACCAACAACGCGACGGGGCGGACGGTCTACGCAAGTGCCGGTTCATCCCCGACAAACGTGGTATCACCAAACGCCGATGCCACCGTCACCATCACCGAAACACCAGAGCTTACCTTGGTCAAAGATCTGGTGACAGCGCTGCCTGACGGTGCAGCGGCTGACCAGATCCTGACCTTCAGCATGACGGCCACCAACAGCGGCAACCAGACGTTGCGCGGTGTCACCATAACCGATCCGCTGATCCCTGATTTGACCTGTACCGTGACGCCCGGCGGGGCTGCTGCACCTGCGAACGTGGTTCTTTTGCCCGGTGACGCGCTTGTCTGTACCGGTGACTATCAGGTGTCGCAGGCAGATGTTGACGCGCAAACTTTCAGCAACACGGCTGCGGCATCAGGAACTGACCCCAACGGTGTCACGCGGGGTGACGAAGCCACTGAAACTGTTGTGATCGAAGATCCACAGCCCGCCATGGTCGTTGAAAAGCGCACATTGCGTCCCACCGGCCCTGACAGTGATTTCTCGGCCGTGGGTGAGACGGTTGAATTTGCTGTTTCTGTCACCAATACCGGTAACATCACGTTGCAAAGCGTTGTCGTTACGGACGAGCGTGATGTGCTTCCTGCAAGCTGTACCGTTGGTCCGATCGCCCCCGGCATCACCGTTGACACCTGCCGCTTTTCTTACGTGGTTGAGCAGGCGGATATCGACGCCATCAACACAGGTGGCGGGGAAATTTTTGGCGGTTTCCTGAACGTGGCGAACGCAACTGCCACACCAATCAATCCGACCCTTCCTGACTTTACCGAAAGCGGCGAAGTATTTGTCCGCGGCCCCGACCGCGAGCCCGGCATGCGCCTGACCAAAACGGCGGATCTGACCCAGATCAACACCGCGGGTCAGACGGTCACCTATACCTACCGTATCGTGAACAGCGGCAACGTCACGCTGACCGAGACACCTCAGATTGACGACGACAAGATCGGCCAGTTTGCCTGTGCGCCATTCCCCACCGGTGGCTTGCTGCCATCCGAAAGCTACATCTGTCGCCAGCCCTACGAAGTTCTTCAGGCCGACCTTGATGCAGGCGGTGTTACAAACATTGCCGTTGCCACCAGCAGTGAAGTTGACCCCGCGCCCGAGCATACCGCAGAGCTGACCGTGCCCATCGGCGGCGACCCCGCGCTCAGCATCGTCAAAACACCATCCGCCACGCAGGGCGTGACAGCTGGCGAAATCGTAACCTATGAGTATGTGGTCACGAACAACGGCAACTTCACCCTGACTGATGTCACGCTTGTGGACAGCCATCTGTCGGCGTCCGGTACAACATTGCTGACCTATGACAGTGAAACGCTGACGCGCGATATCAACACAACCGGCACCTCACCGGACAATGCAGGCCCCGGCATCTGGGGCACGCTTGCGCCGGGTGATGAAGTGACCTTTACCGCGCAATATGAAGTGACCCAAGCCGATGTGGATGCGGCCTTTACCCTTGTGAACAGCGTCACGGCCACGGCCACAGCGCCTGCCGGACTGGACGATCCGTCTGCACAGGACAACGCGTCTGTTGCGGTAATTCCCCGCGATCCATCACTGACCGTCAGCAAGACCGTGAACACCGACAACATCACAAGCCCTGCCGTTGTCGGCCAGCAAGTGCCCTTTACCATCACTGTCGTTAACGACGGTAACCAGACCCTTTCTGCACCAACGCTGGATGATACCTTTGTTGACGCGCTTAATCAGCCGCTTGATCTGACCCTCGATCCGACGTTGACGTCGGGCGATGCCGATAACGACGGTCTGCTGGATGTAGGTGAGACATGGATCTATTCCGCGCGGTATGACCTCACACAACAGGCCATTGATGCGGGTGGCTTCGACAATACTGTGACCGCTGTGGCGGAAGATCAGGAAGGGCTGCCTGTTTCAGGCACCGACAGCTCCGAAGATGTTGTTCTGAACGACCTGCCGATGATCGCCGTGGTCAAAACGGCGGCGATTGACGATGGTGGTGACGGAAGCCTCGATGTCGGGGACACGATTACATACACATATGTCGTTTCGAACACCGGCAACGTCACTGTCCTGGATATCACGCTTGCGGAAACCGGTTTCGACGGCACAGGCACCCCCCCCTCACCACTGTTGAGCGCTGGCGGTAGTGCCATCGGTGGCAATGCCTCTTTGCCTGACCTTCCTGTTGGCAGCGGCACCATCACATATACAGCCACATACGGTGTGACGCAGGAAGATCTGGATGCAGGAACCATCTCCAACCAGGCTGTCGCTAATGGTGTCAGCCCGTCGGGTGATCCGGCCGAAGACACATCTGACGACAACAGCAACCTGCCCAACGCGAGCGACCCGACAGTAACGGCTCTGCCGACCACTGCGTCGATGGTCGTGGAAAAACGCGCCGATACCAACAGCCTGCAAAGTCCGCCTATGGTGGGCGATCCGGTACGATTTACGATCACCGTCAGCAATACCGGCAACCTGACGCTGATGGCGCCCGTTCTGACAGATACATTGCGCGATGCAGATGGCCTTCCGTTGGCACTTGATCAGGCACCGCAGTTGACCGGCGGCGACGTGAACAGCAACGGTTCCCTCGATGTTGGCGAAACATGGAGCTATCAGGCGCGTTTTGATCTGACCCAGCAGGCGATTGATGCTGAAGGGATCAGCAACTCGGTCCGTGCTGTGGCAACTGATCTGGCAGGAAACACCGTCAACGACACCAGCGACGATGATGCAGGTGCCAGCGATTCCAGCGGCGATGGCAATGCAGAAAACGATCCGACCGCAGTGCCGATCACCGGCGCGCCCGGTATCGCGCTGCTGAAAACCGCGACCCTGAATGATGGCGGTGATGGATCGGTCGATGTGAACGACACGATCACTTACGTCTATACCGTCAGCAACACCGGCACTCAGACGCTGTTTGATGTAACCATCGCTGAGACCAGCTTTAGCGGCACCGGCACTGCACCTGTTCCCGCTTATGTGAGCGGTGGTGCAAATCTGGGTGGTTCGGCGAGCGTTCTTGACCTGCCCGCAGGCGATACACCGATGGTTTTCAACGCGACATACCGCCTGACACAAGAAGACATCGACGAAGGTATCGTGACCAATCAGGCCACGGCAAATGCCCGCGACACGGACGGCACCGCGGTCAGCGATGCCTCTGATCCCGCCGATACGGCAGGGGACGCACCGACAGATATTACGCTGACCCGCGTGCCGGCATTGCAAACAGTCAAGGTTGCGACACCGCGTTTGAACAATCCGCCGCGTGTCGGCGACACAATTGACTACCGCATCACCGTGGCAAACATCGGCAACGTGACCCTGACGGCTCCGACGCTTGACGACCAGTTGACCGATGCGGCCAGTAATCCGCTCGATCTGACCAGCGGTCCCACCTTTGATGGCGGTGACAGCAACGGCGATGGTGAACTCGATGTTGGCGAGACATGGATTTACAGCGCCCGCTTTGTTCTGACGCAGCCCGCCATTGATGCCGGTGGCGTGTCCAATACTGTAACGGCAACTGCAAATGACCCCGAAGGGGATGCCGTTCAGGATGTCTCCAGCACGTCAGACGCAAATCCGGCGGCAAATGATCCGACAGATACGCCGATTGCGCGCACGCCTCTGATCGGTCTGGTCAAGACTGCCGCGCTGGATCTGGGACCGGACGGTATCGTCGGTGAAGGCGACCGGATCACTTATACCTTCACGCTAAGCAATCTGGGCAACGTGACCGCCTATGATATCGCGCTGAGCGAAACCAACTTCAGCGGCACAGCGGCGCTTCCTGCGCCCACCCTGATAAGCGGCGGCGCAGCTGTTGGCAGAGGTGCTGCAACCGATTTGCCGGTGGGCAGCACGCCGATGGTCTTTGAATCTGTCTATGTGATGACGCAGGCTGATGTGGATGCAGGCCAGATTACAAACGAAGCGCTGGCCAGCGGTGCGACCCTTGACGGAACACCTATCAGCGATGCTTCGGATGATGCGACACCGGGCCCGAATGCAAATGACCCGACGCTGGTTCAACTGCCGCGCGATCCGGGCCTCAAGGTGGTGAAAACCGCGATTACCAGCGGGCTGTCCACTCCCGCAGCCGCCGGCGATCAGATCACGTTTGTGATTACCGCTCAAAACACCGGCAACGTATCGCTGCGCGATGTCGTGCTGAGCGATACTTTCACGCGGCGGGATGGCACAGTTCTAAGCCTGTCACCCGCGCTGAGTGGCGGTGACGGCGGCACGTCCGGCGTGCTGGATGTCGGCGAGACATGGGAATACCGCGCGACATACGCTCTGCTGCAAGAGGACATTGATGCGGGCGGCGTGCGCAACACGGCCGAGGTCAGCGCCACCGCGCTAGGCGGATTCAACGTATCTGACGATTCTGATGACGGCATCCCGGGCGATGGAAACACCGAGAACGACCCGACCGAAGTGAATGTATCCGGCGCACCGGCAATCACGACGACCAAACAGATCGGGGCAGGGGCCGTGCTGCCCTTCACGGCTGTCGATCAGCTTATCCCGTTCGAATTTATCGTAACCAATACCGGCACCCTCACCCTGACTGCCCCGGTGACCATTGATGATCCGCTGATCGCGGCGCAGGGCCTGGGCGGCGTGGCCTGTCCCGCACCGCCACTGGCACCGGGTGCATCCATCACCTGTACCGGCAACTATGCGATTGAGCAGGGCGATCTTGATCTTGGCTCATTCGAAAACTCTGCGACCGCTTCTGTTACGCAGCCGCTTGTCCCCGCCAACCCCGGTGATCCGACAACGCAAACCGTGACAACCGATCCTTCCGGCGTGATTATTGATGCAACGCAGTCACCGGTTCTTGTGGCGACCAAGGCAATCGCGCCTGCCTCGGCCACAAACTTTGCTGCTGTCGGTGACGAGATCACGTATCTGTTTACCGTAACAAACACCGGGAACGTCACAGCACCCGGTGCCGTAACCATCAATGACGATCAGATCGGCGCGGGCCTTCCCTGTGATACAGGCCCGGTGGCACCCGGCGATACGGTATCCTGTACCCACACATGGACGGCGGAACAGAGTGACATTGACGCAGGGTCGGTGGTTAACATTGCGACTGCGCAAACCGTCATCGACGGCGCTGATGTTATCTCCGAAGAAGTTACGGCGACCGTTCCTGCGGTCCAGATGCCTGCGCTTTTGTTTGAGAAAAACCTCACAAACGCCCAGCCTGACACATTTGATACCGGTACGGTTCTCACCTACGAATTCATTCTCACAAACGATGGTAATGTGACTGTCGATGGTCCGATCACGATCAACGATTCGCTTTCGGCTGACGCAAGCTGTCCTGCGCTGACAGACGGGCGGCTTCTGCCCGGTGCATCGGTTACCTGTTCGGGCACCTATACGTTGCTTGCCGGTGATCTGGAGCTTGGCTCGACCACAAACACTGCCACGGCGAGTGGTTTCATCGGTACGGAGCCGATTGAGTCGCCCGGTGATAGCGCTCTTTACCCCGTAGGGGCGGCACCGGCGATCAGCCTGATAAAGAACTCTGACCCCAGCGACGTGAGCTTTGCCGAAGTGGATGATGTGATCCGCTATAGCTTCACCGTTTCAAACACGTCCCTCGTGGGTCTGACCGAGAATATTTTAATTGACGACAATCGCATTGGCGAACCTTTCGTGTGTTATGATGCGGCGACCGAAGGCGTCTTTGGCGTCGGAGAGAGCTTCACCTGTTTCCGGGATTATCTTGTCACGCAAGATGATCTTGATCTGGGCTCTGTGACCAATGAAGCGCTGGCCACCACGACCTTTGCGCCCGGCACACCGAATGAAACTGCCATTGTATCAGAGGCCGCGACCAAAGTCGTAGAAGGCGAAACGAACCCCGGCATCGAGCTGGAAAAAGTGATTGTCGGCTCACCTGCCCCGGCAGAAGCGGGCGATACCCTGACATACCGGATCACGGCAACGAACACGGGCAACCAGACCTTGTTGGCGGTCAGCATCACGGACCCGATGGTGCCTACGCTAACCTGTACTGTCGATGATGTTGCTGCTGATCCCACCGTCACGCTCGCGCCTGATGAAGCATTGATTTGTGAAGGCACCTATGTCGTGCTTCAGGAAGATGTGGATGCACAGTCCCTCATCAACGAAGCAAGTGTGATGGGACAAAGCCCGCAGGGTGAGGATATTACTGATACGGCCGAAGTGCCCGCACAGATTGCGGCACCGAGACCCGAACTGGAAGTCGAAAAAGCTGTTGAACCAGTGCTGTCGGCCAACCAGCCCGCGTTCAGTCGTGAGGGCGATGTTGTCCAGTTCCGCCTGACTGCGCGCAATAAAGGCAATGTAACGCTGAACAATGTCACGCTTGAGGACGAACGCACGACAACACCTGCAAGCTGTACAATCCCGTCACTGGCACCCGAGCAAGAAAACGCCAGCTGTATCGTCTCTTACGTTGTCACCCAGCAGGACGTTGATGCCGTGAACGGCAGCGCCCCTGTTTATGGCGGCTTCCTCAACCGTGCGACCGGCACCGGAACGGCCAACACACCGGGCCAGGAAACCACCTCTACCGATGACGAATTATTTGTCCGCGGTCCCGATCATGCGCCTGCCTTCAGCCTGCTGAAAACGGCAGATGTGTCGCAAGTCACCGAAGCGGGAGAGACGATCACCTACACCTATGTGGTGACCAACAGCGGCAACATCACCCTGACGGCACAGCCGCAGGTGACGGACGATAAAATTGCCAATGTGAACTGTGCGCCGATCCCGGGCGCGGGCCTTGCCCCCGGCGATACGCTGCAATGTTCCGCCGCTTACGAAGTGACCATCGAAGACCTTGATGCCGGCGGTATCACAAACATTGCGCGAGTCAGCTCTGCTGAGGTGCCCCTGCCTGCCACACCGGGCGACGAAACCGACAGCGTCACCGTCGAGGCGATCTCCGATCCGCAACTGTTGATGGTCAAGACACCCAACGCGACCAGCGATCTGACTGTGGATCAGGTGGTCACCTATACTTACACCGTCACCAACGCGGGCAACGTGTCCCTTAACGACGTGACCCTTGATGACCAGCATACCTCGGCTGCGGGAACTGTCTCGCTTGATGTGGCGGGCGATACTTTGGTGACCGATGATGGTCCGCAAGGCGACAGCTCTGACAGCGGCGCGAATGGCACATGGGACAGGCTCGCCCCCGGTGATATCGTCAGCTTTACGGCGCTTTATACTGTCACGCAGGATGACATCGATGCAGGTGCACCGATTACCAACACTGCAACCGTAAGCGCGACCTTGCCCGGCACGCCGACCCCCATCACGATTAGTGCGACACGTTCCGTCACACCCGAAGAGGGCGCACCATCGCTGGAAACGATCAAGACGGTCGATCTGAGCGGGACTTCAACGCCGCCAGTTGCCGGGGAAACCCTGACGTATACCATTACGGTTGAAAACACCGGCAACCAGAGCGTGCTGAACCTTGAACTGGATGACACGCTGCGCCGTCTTGACGATACGATCATCGCGCTTTCGGGCTCGCCACAGCTGACAGGTGGTGACGCGGGTGAAGCCGGTGTGCTGGATGTTGAAGAGATCTGGACCTACCGTGCGACCCACATCCTGACCCAGCAGGACATCGACGCAGGTGGTGTCAGCAACCAGGCCACCGCGAGCGGGATCACTGTGGAAGGCGTTGAAGTCTCGGATGCTTCTGATGATGACGTACCGGGCAATGGCGGCGACAATCCCACCGTGACCGTGATCGACCCTATGCCGGGTATCGAGGGTGAAAAGACACTTGTCAGCGGCGCGCCCGAAGTCGGCAGCCGTCTGGAATTCGTAATCGTTGTGCGCAACACCGGTAACGTGACCCTGCAAAGCGTGGGTGTCGCCTCTGACCGCCTCACGCGGTTGGACAACACACCGCTGGCCTTGAACGGCACGCCAACCTTTGCCGGATCAACGCTTGGATCATCCGCCGGAGTGTTGCTGCCAGGCGAAGAAGCCCGCTACCGCGCTTTCTACACGCTGGTTCAGGAAGACATTGATGCAGGCGGTGTTCGCAACAGTGCAACAGTCACAGGCGCGCCACCGGTTGGACCTTCCATCACCGATGTGACCGACAACGGTATCGACAGCGACGGTAACACCGCTGATGACCCGGCGACCTTTATCATCGAACGCGAACCTGAACTGGAACTGACCAAACGTCTGGCGACAGACGGTCCGGCTACATATTCGACAGTTGGTCAGGTGCTTACCTATAACTTTACCGTTCTCAACTCCGGCAACGTCACGCTGCCCGGCCCGATCGTGGTGTCAGATCCGCGTATCACGGATAATGGCGGTTCCGTTGTCTGTGATCCTGTGCCCCTTGGTGGCTTGCGGCCTGACGCCCGTCTGGCCTGTCTTGGCACCTATGCTGTCATCCAGCAGGACATCGACGACGGTCAGATCGTGAACGTCGCGACGGCCACAACCGACGGGACGACCTCTGATCCCGCGACCGAAACGATCCTTGCACAACAGACACCGGCGCTGGCGCTGACCAAAACTCCACAGGACCTTCCACCGGAACAGTTCATCACCGGCGCGCAGGTAACCTATACATACGTCACAACCAACACCGGCAATACCACCATCATGACGCCGATTACGGTCAGCGATAATCTGATCCCGGCAACCGGTATCACCTGCGACGCATTCCCCGATGCAGGTCTGCTGCCGGATGAGACGTTCACCTGTACCGGTGTCTATACAGTGACGGCGACAGACGTCCGTCTGGGCAGCGTGACCAACATCGCAAGCGCGACGGACGGGGCGACCATCACGCCGCTTACATCGGCAACCATTCCGAACGGCGGTATCCCGTCGCTGTCGATTTTGAAGTCCGTGCCAGAAGATACGACCTTTACCGAACTGGGCGAGACGCTGACCTTCTCCTTTGACGTGACCAACGACGGCAAACGCGCCTTCGCGGCACCGGTGACTGTGTCAGATACGCTTATCGGCCAGATCGAATGCTTCACGCCAACGGTGGACGACCCCGATTTGATCCCCGGTGAAATGGTCACCTGTACGGCCGACTATCCCGTAACGCAGGTAGATCTGGACCGCGGCAATGTCCTGAACGAAGCTTTCGCCCAAACCGTATTCGGTGCTGACGACACGCAGGTTTTCTCACCGCCAAGCAATGTGACCGTGATCGCAGACATCACCTCCGAAATCTCGCTCGAAAAGACCGCAGCGCCGTTGCCGATTGTCGGACCGGGGCAGGAGCTGACCTATACGCTAACGGCGACAAACACCGGCAAACAGACCCTGCGCAATGTGGTGATCCGCGATGACATGCTTGAAGATTTCGAGTGTCAGCAGGACGTCCTTGTGCGTGAAGCACAGCTGATCTGTACCGGCACCGCCATGGTGACACAGGACGATATCGACGCCGGCAGCATCACGAACACCGCCGAGGTAAGCGCCGTGACGCCGCAAGGCGAAGGTGTAGGCACAAGCGAGACACTGGTGATTGAAACGCCAGAGCCTGAACCGTCTGTTGCGCTTTCGAAAACTGCGTCGCCGTCCCCATATGGAGAGCCGGGATCGACGCTGACCTACTTCTTCGAAGTCCGTAACACAGGCAATGTCACGCTGACCGATCTGGTTGTCAGCGACATCATGGACGCGAACTATGCCTGCGAAATCGAAACGCTGGCCCCGAATGGCGTAAACACAGACTGTACGTTTGAGCGTGTGATCACACAGGACGATCAGGACAGTGGCATGCTGGAGAACACGGCTTCGGTCATCGGGGACGCCCCCGGAGAGCTGACAGCCTCGGATGAGGATACGCTTTTGCTGGTCGGTCCCACGACCGAAGGGGCATTGGTTGCGACCAAAACCGTTGAGCAGATCACCCCGGCTCTTGGCGCTGCCGTGCCCTTTACGCTCACCGTTGCAAACACAGGAAATGCCACACTGCGTAACGTGATCATCAATGACGAGATGACCAATCTGGGTGGAGCAGAGATCACGCTGGATGCGCCTTTTGCCCGTATCCCCGAAACGGATATCGGCAATGATGACGTCCTGAGCGTTGGCGAAATCTGGACCTATACCGCGACACGGACGCTGACTGCGGATGATATCAGCACCGGCGGGCTGTCCAATCAGGTGACGGCAGTGGCGCGCGCGCCTTCGGGTAGTCCTGTGCTTGATATGTCGGACAACGGCATTGATGACGACGGGAACACCACCGATGATCCGACAGTCTTTGCAATCGCGCCTCCGGGCACGCCCGCGCTCGAAGTCGTCAAAACCGTATCTTCAGGCGGCACGAATGTGGGTGATCTGGTGGTCTTTACCATTCGCGCCCAGAACACCGGACAGGTGCAGATCAGCAATTTGACCATCATCGACACGATGACGCGTCTGGATGGTGCGTCGGTCACTGCCGAAGTTACCGAAGCTGCTGTGACGAACGTGCTGAACACCAACGAAAGTGCCACATGGCAGGTGACGCATACGCTGACACAGGATGACATAGACGCCGGTGGACTAAGCAACACCGCAACCGTGTCCGGCACAGGTCCACTCGGCCGCTCCGCCTTTGATATCTCGGATAACGGTATTGATGACGACGGCAATGTGACGGACGATCCGACTGTCTTCCTGATCGACGGATCGCCTGCTGATTATTCGATCCTCAAGACGGTCGAAGAAGTCGGCACAATGGTCGGCGAGGAATCAACCTTCCTTGTGACCGTAACCAACACCGGCGGTCAGGCTCTGACGGGGCTGACTTTAACGGATATTCTTACCGATCTGGAGGGCGAGAACCCGCGCACCTTGCCGCTTGTCTACATTGGCACCGACGAAGACCCCACCTTGCCGCGTGGCACGCTGGTGCCCGGTGCGATTGCGACATACCGCGCTACCGTCACGTTGGAACAAAGCGACATTGACGCGGGCGGTTTCAGCAACGTGGTTACCGGTATCGCAACCGGACCGGATGGCGCCCCCATCGAACGGGTGTCCGATGACAACAACGAGGGCAGCGATCCGACCATTGCGGAAATCGAGGCGCTGCCGCGCTTCGAGGTCGTGAAATCCGCTGAGGAAGGTGAAATCCTGTTCCCGACCATTGAGCGGGTCCGCTTTACGATCACTGTGGCCAACACCGGTAATATTACGCAAACCGATATTGTGGTGACAGATGATCTGGAAGCCTTCCTGTCCCCCGCATTGCTCATGTCGGAGACCTATCCGATTGAACTGACCGCAGAAGGTTTTGGCGAAGCAACTGCCAACCCTGCCTTTGACGGTGTGAATGACATCAACCTGTTGGGCGAAGGCGCTGTACTGGCACCGGGCGAGACGGGGACGATCACGATGACGATTGTCTACGCCACAGGCACGGGCCAACCCGGCGCGCCGAACACCGCCGCTGCGGCCTCAGAACAACTGCTTGAACCGGCAGTGGGCGAAGTTGTCGTTCTGACAACGGATACTGACGGAGACGGCATCCCTGACCGGTTGGAATCACCTACAGCAGACAGAGACGGCGACGGTATTCCCGACCGGGAGGATTATGACCCGACAGGTGTGCTTTATTGTGAAAACGATGGTCGCATTCTGATCGGTGGACAGATTTCTGTCTCCGGCAACGGGTTCACGCAAACGGGCGTGGGTACGTCAGGGCCGATTACCGTGGTTCGTGACGGAGGTCAGGGCTCCTATCAATTCTATGCGACTGCTGCTGGCACCTATATCGTCGGCATCACCTATCCAACAACAACGCTACCGTCTCAGGACCGGCTGTCGCTGGGTGATCTGGATCTGTCTTCCTTCCTGCCAGACAATCCCGGTGTGATCGGTGCAGGTCCGGCTGGTGATACCGGTTTACTGACCGACAGCTCCGCGCCTGCCAACCCGTTCTACACCAGCTTTACTGTCGAAGCGGGCGATCCGATTGTCATCAACAACAACATTCCGGTGCGGGATTGTGATCGGATCACAGATGTGAACGCGACCAAGACCGCAGATCGTCAAACAGCGGTCTTTGGTGAAACGGTCAACTTTGTGATGTCCTATAGCAACCAGTCCGAGATCGCGCTGAGCAATGCGCGTTTTGTCGACCAGCTGCCTGCTGGCCTGATCTATACTCCCGGCAGTGCACGCGTTGACGGCGCACCGGTTGAGCCGCTTGCCGATGGCCGCCGCCTTGAATGGCGCGGTGATCTGGGTGCAGTTGAAACAGTCGAGATCCGCATCTCTGCGCGCGTTGTTCGCACGGGACGCTTTGGTGTTATTACAAACCGCACCTTTGTCGAAAACCGCTTTGGCAGACCCGTGTCCAACATCGCAGAGGCTGACGTGAGGATTGATCCCGAACATGTCTTTGACTGCTCCGATGTCATCGGGCGCGTGTTCCATGACCGCAACGGCAACGGGTATCAGGATGGCCCCGGCACCCTGCGCAGTCCGATCATCGAAGACAGCTATCAGGGGAACGGGAAATTCGGCAAACTTGACGACATCCCTGAACCCGATGACAGAAGCGAACCGGGCATCGCTGGCGTACGGCTTGTCACGCCTGACGGTATCCTCATCACCACCGACGAGTTTGGCCGCTACTCCTTGCCGTGTGCCGCGTTGCCGCGCAACATCGGCAGCAACTTCATGCTGAAAGTGGATGAGCGGACGCTGCCAACCGGTTTCCGGATCACCACCGAAAACCCGCGCGTTGTGCGCCTGACTGCCGGTAAGTTCGCCAAGATGAACTTTGGTGCAGAGCAGGGCCAGATAGTCGATATCGATCTGACAGCGCAGGCATTCGCCGCCAATTCCGCACAACCCAAACCGGGGTTGAGCCAGGCAGTCGATAACCTGCTTTCCAGGGTCAAGGACAACGATCCGGTATTGCGCCTGACCTATGCGTTGGCAGCGGGCGAGACACCGACAATGGGCCGCGAACGGCTTCGGGCGATGGAAGCGCTGATCCGTCAGCGTTGGCGTGGCCTTGGGTCAGGTAAGCTTGTCATTGAAAAAACAATTGCGAAGACACGGTAGGGACAGAGCCATGAAGCATATAATGACCTCCCCACGCCGCATGACTCTGGCAAGCGTTTCGCTGCTGGCTCTTGTCGCGGCGACGCAGGCGCAATCGCAGGAAGGCTTTAGTATTGCCATCGACGGCCAGCAGGTTGCGGGCGATCCAAGGTTATCCACCACCAAGGCGCGTGAAGATATCGCCCTGGCCCGCGCGCAGCTTCAGGTGCGTTTCGACGGGCTTGAGGTAAAGCCGCGCCTGACCGCGCTTGTCACCAACGAACGCCCGCCACGCGCAGGCGACAGCGTTACCGTACGCAGCCAGATGAACTATCCCGCCTACGTCACACGCGGCGAAGTACGGGTGACCGATCTTGGTGCACGTGGCGGCCCGCGTGTCCTGAGCCGTACACCTATCGCGCCCAATGGGGATGCGTCTTTTGTGCTGCCCGAAGGGGATAATCTGATCATGACCTATCGGGTCTATGATGCGCAGGGCCGTTTTGACGAAACGGTGCCGCTGCCGCTCCGTCCGGCGGGGCCGGGGTTTGAAGAGACGGATTTCACTGCGCCTCCACCCGAGCTTGGCGTTGATACCGCAGGCATCCGCCGCATTCCTGTCTATGGCGGTGCGGTGACAGTCAGCGGAACGGACGTGAGCGAAGGTGCCGTGGTGAACACATTAGGCGAAGTCGTGCGCCCCGATCCAGGCGGCAGCTTTGTCATTCAACGCATTCTGCCCGCAGGCGATCAGGCTATCGCGGTGCAGGTCAGCGGAGCTGGCGAAGATACCTATATCGAGCGCGACATTCTGATCCCGCGCGCCGAATGGTTCTATACCGCCATTGCAGATGTGACCCTAGGCTACCGCCTTGAAGGTGGTGTGGATGCGCAGGGTGCCGAGTACGACAAGACCTATACCTATGGTCGGCTCGCCGGATACGCCAAGGGCAAGACACAGAACGGCTGGATCCTGACAGGCTCTGTCGATACGGGCGAGGACGAGCTCAAGAACATCTTCCGCGATCTGGATGAGAAAGACCCCGTCAATGTCCTGATCCGCCTCCAGCGCGAGAACGCCTATCCGGTCTACGGCGACGACAGCACGTTCGAAGAAGGTGCCCCGACCGACGGCAAATTCTATGTGCGCGCCGAGCGCAATGGCAGCCACATCATGTGGGGCAATTACCAGTCCCGCATCAACGGCGGATATTACCTGCGCGATGAACGCACGCTTTATGGTGCGCAGGGTGTCTACCGCAGCCCGCAAACGACTACGCGCGGGCAATCACGCGTCTCTGTCGAAGGGTATGCCGCCAATCCCGACCGTTTGCCCGGACGCGACACGTTTATGGGGACCGGCGGATCAGTGTATTTTCTGCAGCGTCAGGACATTGCCGTAGACACAGAACAGTTGTCGATCCAGCTGCGCGACCGGACAACAGGACGGGTGGTTGAAACGCGCCAGCTGACGCCGGGGCTGGATTACCGCATCAACTATATCCAGGGCACGATCATCCTGACTGAACCGCTCAGCGGAACCGCCGCTGCCGGGACCGTCGTCAGCGACCCGGCAGGGGAATACGATGTCGTGCTGGTGGCCAACTATGCCTTCACTCCTCCGGTAGGTGGCATCGACGGCTATACCTACGGCGGTCGCGCCGAGGCATGGGTGACCGACAACCTGCGTCTTGGCTACACTGGCATGGTTGAACAGACCGACATCGCAGACCAGACCGCCCAGTCGGTCGATGTGATGTGGGAATTGAGCGAATGCAGCTTTATCGCGCTGGAATATGCCCAGACGGAAGGGCCGGGATTTGGCTCAAGCTTCTCCAGCGACGGTGGTTTGATCGTCGAGAACCGCGAGACGGCCGGCGTGGTCGACGGTACAGGTGACGGCGTTGCCGCCCGCATGCAAGTTGATCTCGCCGATCTCGGTGTTACCACACCGGGCACAATCGCCGCCTACTTCGAGACGCGCGACGCGGGCTTTTCGACGCTTGATTATCAAACCACTGTTGATGAGGAACTCTGGGGTGTATCCGTCGATATGCAGCCCACAGAGCGGCTGAGCTACCGCGTTTATTACGACAGCTTTGAAGACGAAAATGGCCGGACCGACCGCGAGGGTGGTGCCGAGGTCAGATATGTCGTCTCGGACCGTCTTACGCTTGATTTCGGCGTCGAACATCTGGACCGCAACACGCCGGGCCTTGCGCTGGGAACCACGAACAAAAACGGCAGCCGGACAGACGCTGCCGTCCGCGCGACCTTTACCGAAAGCGAAAATTTCGCGTGGTATGTCTATGGCCAGTCCACTTTGGCACGCTCGGGCGAGCTTGAGAAAAACGACCGTGCAGGGGCTGGTATCCGCTACCGCTTCTCTGAGAACTGGACCTTTGAGGGCGAGATTTCCGACGGCTCGCTGGGCGCTGCTGGTGCGGCTCTGTTCACGTACACATCTGCAGACGATAACTCCGTCTATCTGGGGTATACCCTTGATCCCGGGCGAGAATTCTCTGGTGCGACGCTTGTAGGGCGCGACCGCGGCCAGTTCGTTGCCGGTGGGCGGCGCAGACTTGGCGAAAACGTCGATGTCTATGGGGAAAACACCTATGATATGTTCGGGCGCCACAAATCCCTGACCAGCACCTATGGCGTGGAATACCGCACCACAGAGGCGCTCACCCTGACCGGTAATTTCGAATACGGCACGGTGGAGGCCATCGACGGCACGCTCGACCGAAAGGCGCTGTCATTTGGTGCGCGGTACGAAAACGAGCAGGGGCTGAGCCTGAGTGGCCGTGCCGAAGTCCGCCGTGATCGCGGCGAGACATTGGGCGCCAACCGCGATTCTGACGCCTATCTCTTTGTCGCCAGCGGCCGCTATCTGATCAGCGAAGACCAGCGCCTGCTGTTCTCGGTTGATTACGCGGATACCGATACGGACGGCACCTCGATCACGTCAGGCGAATATATTGATGCGCAGATGGGCTATGCCTACAGGCCTGTGCTGAACGATCGCCTTAACGTGTTGTTCAAGTACCGTTTCCTCAAGGACACCGTAGGCCAGCAGATCGACAGCACGACCGAACGCGGCCCACGTCAGGTGAGCCACGTTCTGTCGCTCGATATGAGCTATGATCTGAACCAGCAATGGACCTTGGGCGCCAAGGTCGGCGGACGCTGGGGCCAATCCAGCCCCGACGAGGATATCCCCTTGGCTGACAACGACGCCTATCTTGGCGTGGTGAACGCGCGGTATCACCTGACGCACAAGTGGGACCTGCTGCTGGAGGGCCGATATCTGCGGGCCACGGATGCAGGAGTGGCCGAATACGGTCTGCTGGGCACCGCCTATCGCCATATCGGCAAGAACGTCAAAGTGGGTGTCGGGTACAACACCGGACGGTTCTCAGACGATCTGACGGACCTGACCTTCGACGACGAAGGTCTCTTTGTGAACGTCATCGCCAAGTTCTAAGGTCACACGCTACGCAAAGGCGGGACCGGGCAGGGGACAGCGGTGTCCTCTAACCCCTATGTGCTACGTCAATCGATTGTGAATACAGCGTAAAGGATCACGCTCTTCGGGAAATGGTTCGCTTTGAAATCAACCGTCACGGTTGGCCGTTCGATTTCACACCCAAAAACCTACACCTACCTCTTGCGAGCCAGTCCAACCAACCGCAAAAACTTTGCGACAGAACCCCTCCCTGCCGTTCGCGGCGGGTTCACACCAATGTCTCCTTACTCAGGACGTATCACAAGACGCTGGAGAACTTATAAACAGATTGACAAATATCGTGTGTTTGTCCATTAGCACCCTCCAAAGCGCCGTTTTAGGAGGGCCGCATGAATGAACTGGAGACGACGATTCTCGATGCGGCGACGCATGTCTTCAGCCGCTACGGGGTTCAGCGCAGCAGCATGGTCGACCTCTGCAAGGAAGCCGGGGTCTCGCGGCAGACGCTCTATAATCGGTTTCGCAACAAGGATGATGTGCTGCGCGGGCTGATCGGGCGCTATACCGACCTGGCGATCGCTGAGATCAGGAGCGAGCTGGACCGGACACCGGACATCGGCGACCGGCTTGATCTGATCTTTGACCGCATGGTTCTGCGGGGCTTTGATACGATCCAGACTACGCCAAATGCGCAGGACTTTATCGAAGGGGTCAATGCCACAAGTCAGGAAGCGCTGGCGCAATCGGCCGAGCGGTTCCGTTCCATCATCGCCGAGGTGTTGAGCCCGTATCGACCGCAGCTTGCCGCTGCCGGTCTTGATCTCAGTGCCTTGTCGGCCTGCCTGCAATACTCTGCCAAATGTGCTGGAATGCAGACGCAGGACCGGGCGCAACTTTTGACACACCTCCAGACACTTCGCCAGCTATGCTTGACCGCGGCCCTGCCGCAGGCTTCGGGCCGCTCACCACAAAGGAATGAAGATCATGGCCACAGGACTTAACCACACTGCAATGCCACTGCGCCTTCTCGGTCCGGCTCTGGCCCTTGCCGTCTCGCTGACCGGACCAAGTCTTGCAGCGGCGGATGAGACCGCGATGCCGCCGGTCGTCAAATTGGCCCCCGTGAACCTAAGCGACGCCGAGTTGCGGAGGGTTTTCTTCGGCAAGGTCGTCGCCCGGGAAACCGTAAATCTGGCCTTTCAGGTTGGCGGGCAGATCGTTCAATTCCCGGTGGAAGAGGGGGCTTCTGTAGCAAGGGGCAGTGTCGTGGCGCAGATGGATATGGAGCCTTTCGAGCTGGCATTAGAACAGGCACAAGCCAATCGGGCGCAGGCCGAGCGCACGGTGTCGCGCTATGAACAACTGGCGGGAACGTCGGTTGCCGAAGCCAATCTCGAAGACGCCCGCACAGCGGTTACCCTGAACGATATCGCGGTGCGCAATGCAAAGCGCGACCTCGATCATGCGGCGCTGCACGCGCCTTTCGATGCCATTGTCGCGGCGCGTATGATGCCGAATTTTTCGACCGTCAGTGCCGGTACGCCGGTGGTGCGTTTGCATGACATGTCCGAACTGCGGGTCGAGATCGACGTGCCCGAGACCCTGTTTCAGCGCGCCGGACGTGATCCCGATGTGACCTTCGTCGCCAGTTTCCCCGCCAGCACGCAAAGTTACCCGATGCAGATCCGCGAATACAACGCCGAAACTGCCGAGATTGGCCAGACCTACACCATTACGCTTGGCAGTGACTTGCCTCAGGAATTCGTGCCGCTGCCGGGTGCCTCGGTCGAGGTCAGCGCGATACTCCAACTGGGCGGGCAAAGTATCGAGGTGCCCAATTCGGCGATTGCCATCGGCAATGACAACCAGACCTACGTGATGGTCTTTGAGCCCACGGGGGCGGGGCAGGGCAAAGTGATCCGCACACCGGTCGAAATCATCCCGACCGACCGCGGCAAGGTTGTAGTCAAAGAGGGGCTGTCCGAGGGACAGGAGATTGTAGTGAGCGGTGCAAACCAGCTTGAAGACGGCACCGACGTGCGCCGCTTCACCGGTTTCGGGAACTGATCGCATGGACATCGCGCGCCTCTCCATCAATCGCCCGGTCTACACTTGGATCATCATGCTCATCTGTCTCTTGGGCGGTATCTGGGGTTTTTCCACGCTGGGCCGTCTCGAAGACCCGGCCTTTACTATCAAGACCGCCGTGGTCGTTACAGAATACCCTGGTGCCACGGCGGCAGAAGTGGCGCTGGAGGTGACTGAGCCGCTGGAATCGCAGATCCAGAAGATGGCGGAGGTCAAGGACATCACGTCAATGAACCAGCCCGGCCTGTCCTGGATCACCGTCAATATGCAGGACACCTTTGATGGTGAACAACTGCCGGAAATCTGGACTAAACTGCGCAACCGGGTTGCCGAATCGGCCCTGCCCACGGGGGCCACGCGGCCCTTCGTCAATGACGGGTTTGGGGATGTCTACGGGCTTTACTATGCCGTGACCGCGACTGACTATTCTGATGCCGAGATCAATGAGCTGAGCACCTATCTCAGACGCGAGTTGCTATCGGTCGATGGTGTGGCGGACGTTGCATTGTCTGGCGTGCCGAACGAGGTCATCTATGTCGAACCCGATCTCGCGCTAAGCACCACGCTCGGCATTCCGCCCGCCGCAATCATTGGTGCGGTGGCCAATGCCAACGAAGTGGTCGACGGCGGCGCGATCCAATCGCCCCGGGGGCGCACCCTTGTGCAACGACCGCAAGGATCCGACAGTGTTTCCGAGATTGCGTCCCTCTCTGTCGGGGTGGGGGGACAGATCATCAATTTGGCCGATGTCACCCACATCTACCGTACCCGCGAGGCCGATCCGGAGCTGATGGTACGCCACAACGGGAGAGAGGCCTTTACCCTCGGCGTGGCTGGCGTTGCCACCGACAACATCGTCGAAGTCGGCAAACGTGTGGATGCCAAGCTGGCACAACTGCGCGGCAGCCTGCCGCTGGGGATCGAGATCCAGTCGATCTACCGCCAACACACGGTAGTCGAGGAAGCCTCGAACGCCTTTCTGGTCAATCTTGCCATGTCAGTTGCCATCGTGGTGGCGGTGCTGGCGGTCTTTATGGGCTGGCGCGCGGCAATTGTCGTGGGCTCGACGCTCCTGTTGACCGTGGTCGGTACGTTGTTTTTCATGGCACTTGGCGCGATCGAAATGGAACGTATCTCGCTGGGCGCGTTGATCATCGCGATGGGGATGCTGGTCGACAACGCCATTGTCGTGGCCGAAGGCATGCAAATCGCCATGCGGCAGGGTCAAAGCGCGCGCGATGCGGCGACCGAGGCTGCCAGCAAGACGCAGATCCCGCTTTTGGGTGCCACCGTCATCGGCATCATGGCCTTTGCCGGGATCGGGCTCAGCCCCGATGCGACGGGCGAGTTCCTGTTCTCACTCTTTGCCGTGATCGCCATCTCGCTCTTGCTGTCATGGCTGCTGGCCCTCACCGCGACGCCGCTTCTTGGGCACTACTTTTTCAAACGCGGCACGGCGGGCGCAGGCGGCGGCTATGACGGTGCGATTTTTCGAGGCTATGCCGCAGTCTTGCGCGCGGCGCTCAAACTGCGTTGGTTGGTGGTCGTAGCCCTGATCGCGGGCACCGCCGTGTGCTATGCGCTTTTTGGCCAGATCAAGCAGCAGTTCTTTCCTGACAGCAACACGCCCCTCTATTTTGTTCACTACAAGTTGCCGCAGGGTGCCTCGATCCACCAGACATCCGAAGCGCTGACCGTGCTAGAGGATTGGCTGGTCGCGCGAGACGATGTGGAGGCCGTCACCGCCTTTGCAGGGCAGGGTGCGGCGCGGTTCATGTTGACCTATCAGGCCGAAGACCCGAACCCGAGTTATGGTCATCTGATTGTCAGGGTCGATACGCTCGAGGTGATCGAGGCCGAGATGCAGGCGCTTGAGACCTTCGCCGAAACCGCACTGCCGGAAGGCGAGTTCCGCGCCAAGCGTCTTGCATTCGGGCCTGGCGGCGGTGCGCCGATCGAGGTGCGTTTCGCAGGTCGTGATCCCAATGTGCTGCGTGATCTGGCAGATGAGGCGATGGCACGGATGCAGGCCGCATCCGACAACATCATCTCTCCGCGTCAGGACTGGCGCGAGCGTGAGTTGGTGCTGCGCCCGATTTATGCTGAGAAACGTGCGCAGGATGCGGGCATTTCGCGCACGGACATCACCCAGACGCTGAAGCTCGCTACCGAAGGCATTAGCGGGGGCACTTTCCGCGAACGCGACCGGCAGATCCCGATCGTGATCCGCGCGCCGCAAGACAGCGGTTTGGCGCTGGCCGACCACATGATCTATTCCGAAAGCGGCAATACGCTGGTGCAGATGGAGCAGGTGATCGACGGCTTCACCTTTGCGCCGCAAGATACGCTGCTTTACCGCCGCGACCGGGCCGAGGTCATCACCGTCGGTGCCGATATCCCCCGTGGTGCCACCGCCGCACAGGTGCAGGCTGAAGTGCAGGCCACGATCGAGGCGATGGAGATTCCGGATGGATATGCGATGGAATGGGGCGGCGAACTGGAAAGCGCCGGTGAAGCGCAGGCCGCTTTGGGCGCGCAACTGCCGTTCAGCCTGATCATCATGGTACTGATCTCGGTGCTGCTGTTCAATGCGCTGCGTCAGCCGATCATTATCTGGCTGCTGGTGCCGATGGCGATCAATGGTGTTAGTTTGGCGCTGCTGGGGACAGGGCTGCCCTTTACTTTCACTGCACTTCTAGGGCTGTTGTCGCTGTCTGGCATGTTGATCAAGAACGGCATTGTTCTGGTCGAGGAAATCGACCTGACCCGCGCCGCCGAGCCGGCGCTGCCACTGAAGGAGGCCATCATCAGCGCCTCAACCTCGCGTCTTCGTCCGGTGTTTCTGGCTGCGGCAACGACGATCCTCGGCATGTTGCCTTTGTTGTCCGATGCCTTCTTTCAGTCGATGGCTGCGACGATCATGGGAGGCTTGGCTTTTGCCTCGGTCCTCACCCTGATCGCGGCACCTGTGCTGTATTATATCTTCTTCAAGCGCAGTGCAGAGCGCCTGTCCCAAAGAACACCAAATAATGCAGGAATGGCGGCTTCGGCTAACCGCAGCAAAGATGCATAGGATGGGTGTTGTTACGTAAACTCGGCGTTGGTTGTCGGTGTGCCGACATCAGCGTAATCGCAAGGTATTCCGCGACCCGCAATTTCTTCTTCGTCCCAGCCCGCCGCCGCGCAGCACTTGTTATCTGTTAATACCGACTGGAAGCATTCGAGGCGTGTAAAATCGCGGGCAACGTCGCTTGATAGGAAATCGGCACGACAATCCGAAGACCGGTCGAGTTAACATGACAAAAGCCATGATTTTCTATCTCATGGTTTATTCGATCCTGCGGAACAGGTCGTTTTTGCAAACCAGATCATTGGTTAGGCGTCTGAATCGACCTTCGCAACACGCCGCAGAAAGGCCCTTGTGCGGGAATCCTGTGGGTTTTCAAGCAGCTCGTGAGGTGGCCCTTGTTCGACAATCTGTCCATCTGACATGAAAATGATCCGATCCGCAATTTCCCGGGCGAATTGCATTTCATGCGTGACGATTAACATCGTTTGTCGTTTTTCGGCGACACGCCGCATCAGGTCCAGCACTTCGCCGACCCATTCAGGATCAAGTGCTGATGTCGGTTCATCGAACAACATCAGATCGGCGTCTAGCGCCATTGCACGACCTATGCCGACGCGCTGTTGTTGGCCACCTGAAAGGGCGGCTGGGTAAGAATCTGCCTTGTCGATGAGCCCCGTTTCGCGCAGCGTCTCATTGGCACGCGTCACAGCGTCGGCCTTGGATTGGCCTTTCACGGTGATCAACGCTTGGGTGATATTTTCGCGTGCGGTTTTATTGGCAAAGAGTGCGTAGTTCTGAAACACAAATGCCGTTCTGCGCCGCAGTGCCAAAATGTCGGAGCGCGATGCGTTTGCGGGGTCGACGGTCAGATCGCCAACCCGGATGGCCCCACTGTCTGGTCGGTCCAGATAGTTCAAACATCTGAGCAGAGTAGATTTCCCAGTACCAGATGGCCCGATGACAACCACCCTTTCGCCGGGCGCGATGTCCAGCGAGATGTTCGTTAGAACGGATGTATTACCAAAGGATTTGTTCAATCCTTCGATGGAAATTGCGGCCTTTGAAGTCATCTTGCATACGCCTTGTTAAGATAGGTTTCCAAGTGCCGTTGCGCAAAGGACAGGGATTCGACCATGATCCAGTAGATCGCAGCGACAACAAGAAAGGCCTCAAAATAGAGAAAACTGCCCGCCGCCTCTTTCTGGGTGGCACCCATAAGCTCGGTGACACCCAGAGTGAACGCCAGCGATGTTCCTTTGATCATATCGATAAAATAATTAACCAAGGTCGGCGCTGCTACGCGGGCAGCCTGGGGCAGGATTATGTGAACCATCATCTGTGTTTGGGTCATGCCAACTGCTTGCGAGGCCTCCCACTGGCTGCGGTCAACACCCAAGATCGCCGCGCGAATGCTCTCGGCCATATAGGCCGAGAAATGTAAGGTAAGACCCATGATGGTGGCGGTGACGCCGTCAATTGTGGTCAAGAACGCCAAAACCTGCGGTAGGCCGTAGTAGAACAAGAAGAGTTGCACCAGCAACGGGGTGCCCCGAAAGAAACTGATAAAAAGGCGCACAAAGACATCGAGCACTGGAATGCGGAATACCCGTTCAACCGCCATGACGGAGGCCAGTATGAGAGCGAAAAACATACCGACCAACGCCATGAACAGCGTCAGGGGAACATACCCCAACAGTACAGGTACCAAGTCCCACATGTAGTCGAAGTCGAGTGCGCGCATTTAATTACTCCACGGCCGAAATATCAGTTCCGAACCACTTTTCAGATATTTCGGTCAATGTGCCGTTTGCTTTCAGCGTGGTAATGGCGGCATCAAACCGATCGCGCAACTCAGTCCCTTTTTCGTCGGTGCGGAACGGCAGCGCATTGCGGATTTCACTGAAGGGTTTGCCGGCGAATGCTAAGGGCAGGGGGCTTTCGGCAATCAACTGGGCAGAAGACACACGATCCATGACAAATGCATCTACGCGACCAAGGGCTGTGTCTTGGGCGATGTTGCTCTCATAAGTGCGGATGTCGATTTCTTCCGCGTTTGGAAGTTCATTCAACAATTCCTCGAAATTCGACCCCAAGTTAACGGCGACAGTCTTGCCGCTAAGGTCCTCAACGCGTGCAATTGTTTCTTCGTTGCCTTTTTTGACCACAACTTGCGCACCATCAAAGACGTAAGGTTGCGAGAAGGCAAACTTTGTTTCCCGCTCTGGCGTGATGGTAATTTGGTTGGCGATGGTATCAATCCGACCCGTCTCAAGTGCCCCGACAAGTCCGGAGAAGGACATCGTGACAAAGTTCACCTCGTCACCCGTTTCTGCCGCGATGGCGTTGATGAAGTCGACTTCGAAACCTTGGAGCTTGTCGAGTTTAACAAACGTGAAGGGAAAATAGCCGCCCGACATGCCAACGTTCAGTGTTTCGGAGTGCGCCGCGCTGAAAGTAGTCGACAGGGCAAGTGCTGCGGTTGCCAATATTTTTTTCATTGTTTTCTCCATTCATTCGAGCAGTAGGTAACGCGCGTGACGCACGCTTCAATGGGCGTCGCAGAGAGAGGTCCATCGTCACGGCCGCGGCCATTTGATAGGAACATGTTTCTTCACGGGTCACGTTTCAAAGAATGAAATAAGGTCAATGACCCCATGAAGGGCCTTTTTGTGTGCGGCAAACTTGTGGGTAGCGGCTTTTGTAGCGGTCTATATCGCAGAGGGGCCTAATGCTTTCTGGGACGCTGTATTTCCAACGGTGAGGCCATGCTCTTTAGCGAAGCACGTAACGGTACGCGGATCTTGGGCATAGGTAACGCGTTGATCCATGTCGAAGATTTTGTAGGGCAGGGAGCGGCCCTTTGAACGGACCTCAAACCTGCCATCCACGAAGGCGTAGGTGTCGACGTATTTGCAGCCGTTTATTGAGATGACAACCAAAGCGGTTCACCCATTTCCGGACGGTCTCCCGGGTCACCGTCACACCCCGTTCTGCGAGCAAGTCCTCGACATCAGCCGTGCTGAGCGTGAAGGGGTGATAGACACAAACCGCATAGGCGACGATCGCCCGTGGGAAGCGGTAACCTTTCAGGCGGGGCATGATGGATGGAGTGCTCATCGAAAACTTTTAGAAAGCCACGTAACCCCAAACAAGTTGGCAATGCCTTATCACTCAGTAAATTCAGCTTTACACCAAACATAATCGTGATCCGATAATGGCTTTCCGTCCCCCATAGTCGACGCAACGACGCCGGAATCCAGACTTTTCAAGTCGCGACCTGCAAACCAGTCAAGCTTCATTTCCCGAGCAGGATGGCGCGTAATGAGACTAGGACGGGTGGTGTTTCCTGGCGCGGTGAAATCCCACGCATAGCCACGGTCCTCTGCGAATGAAAACAAGGTTTCATCGCGCCAGTCAAAATTGGGGGCCAATTGATTTCCAGTGTTCAAGTCCCCCCCGATCAGGACAGGAATGCCAGGCGCAAAGGTATCAATTGCATCAAGTAGACCACGCATTTGTGTATGTCGATGCGCCGCATCTGCATTGCTTTCAAGATGTGCCGAGACAACGCACAGGGGCCCGCTTTCGGTTGGAACAATGGCAATAATAGCCATGCGACCACCAAGTCGCGGTTGCTCTGTGTCTACATTTGCCATGTCGCTGGCGAACCAATGCCCGTGATCATCCAGCCGGATCATGGCCGTGCGTTCGAACGGCACAGACGACAAGATCGCATTGCCGTGCCAACCCAGCGCATTGAAATCATCCTTGCAGAAGGCACGTTCGGTTGCCCCGCCTAAATCAAGCTCATGAAACTCGACCCCGAAAGCGTAGGCCATGCCAAGCTGGGCGGCCATCACTTCGGTGGTGTGGCGTTGGCCTGTGCGGGCCATGCCATGGTCGACCTCGGACAATAGCACAATGTCGCAGGCGCTAGGGGCAAGATGGGCCGCGGTATCTTCGGGAAACAGGCAGCGCTCCACGTTCCATGCCGCGACAGTGAACTGGTTCGGCAATTTGATGCGCGACGCGGTTCCACCGATCTGAACCGCATTCATCGCGGGCACCTCAGCGAGTAGTGCGCGGTGCGCGTCAGCTGTGCGCGGCGCCGCGAGGATATTGTGACGATCTACATCCGTGATCGGTGGCAATTCAAACACTTGCGTAGTGATCATAGTGCCGTTCCCGTTTCAGCGTCGAATAAAACGACTGCGCTTGGGTCGATGGACATCTTGATTGGGCCAGCGGACACGGCTGTATCCTTTCCTACATGGATGGTTAGGTCTTGTCCGTCCAGCTTGCCGTGCAAAAGACGATGCGCCCCAAGTTCTTCGACAATATCAACTGTAAACGCGGTATCGCAGGCCTCTCCAATTGCAATGTCTTCGGGACGAATACCCAAGACAACGGGTCCATCTGCATTGCCCGCAGCCACCTCTATATTGCCGCCAACGAACACCTTCCCACCTGAACAATTTGCATTGAGCAGGTTCATCGGTGGAGCGCCCATAAAGCTCGCCACAAAAGTCGATGCGGGGCGGTGGTAGATTTCGGCAGGTGTGCCGATTTGTTCTATGCGGCCTTCATTCAGCACTATAATGCGGTCGGCCATTGTCATCGCTTCGACCTGATCGTGCGTCACATAAATTGATGTGACCCCAAGACGGCGTTGCAGTGCCTTAATCTCGATCCGCATCTGGTGACGCAGCTTTGCATCCAGATTGGACAGCGGTTCATCAAACAGGAACAACGCAGGGTCGCGCACAACGGCACGCCCCATCGCCACGCGCTGACGCTGCCCACCGCTCAGCTGGCTGGGCTTTCGATCCAGATAGTCTGTAAGGTTCAACATTTTGGCGGCTTCTTGCACCTTTGCCTCAATCTCGCTCGCTGCGATTTTGCGGTTTTTCAGCCCGTAGCCAATATTCTTGCGCACCGTCATATGTGGGTAAAGCGCGTAATTTTGAAACACCATCGCGATGTCTCGGTCAGCTGGGTCGACATGGTTCACGTTGCGATCCCCGATCGACAATGCGCCTTCGGAAATGTCCTCTAGCCCCGCAACCATGCGCAGCAATGTCGACTTGCCGCAGCCTGAAGGGCCGACCAGCACGACGAATTCACCATCTGAAATGTCAAAGCTTGTCGGGACGACAGCCTCATACCCGTTCGGGTAAACTTTGCGGATATTATTAAGTGATACTTGCGCCATTGGGTCTTCCTATTTGTCAGATTCAGTCAGGCCCTTGACGAACCAGCTTTGGAAAAAGATCACGACCAGCACAGGCGGAAGGATCGCAATCAGCGCCAACATATTGGCACGTCCGTATTCGGGAACGTTTGTTCCTTCGAGATCCTGCGTGATCTGTTTGATACCGCGCACGAGGGTGTACATTCCCTCTTCGGTCGTCACCATCGTCGGCCAGAGGTATTGGTTCCACCCAAAGACAAACATGATTATGAACATCGCTGCGATCATGGTCTGCGACAGTGGCACAAGGATATCGATGAAGAATTTGACCGGTCCTGCGCCGTCTATCCGCGCCGCCTCGACCAGCTCTTCGGGAACAGAGCGAAAGAACTGACGGAAAAAGAACGTCGCCGTTGCGGACGCAATCAGCGGCACGATCAAACCTGTGTAAGTGTTGAGCAACCCAAGCTGCTGCGCGATCTCGTATGACGGAAGGATGCGTACTTCGAGCGGGAGCAGTAACGTGGTAAATATAAGCCAGAAGGCGAAAGTGGCAAAGCGTAGCCGAAAATACACCAAGGCGTATGCGGCCATCATCCCGATGACAATCTTCCCAACAGCAAAGCCGATGCCAAGGATCATCGAATTCATTAGCATCCGCATACCGGTATTCTCACCAGAGAAGCCGGAGGCTTTAAACATCGCCGCCATGAAGTTGTCGTCGAACTGGTCCCCGATGAGTAGTCCCGGACCGTTCTTGATCGTCTCGATGTCAGTCGTCGTTGTCGTCTGGAGCACCATCAACAAAGGCACTAGCATAAATAACGAGCCTAGGATTAAGATCGAATGATCCATTACGCGGCCCCATTTCAAGGGGCGCTTGGCGATGGGAATGTGTGTGGTATCAGTCATGGTTTCGCCCCTTCAAGTGTAATGGATGCGGCGTTCGACCAGCCGGAACTGGAACACCGTCAAGGCAAGGACAAGCACCATCAAAATCACCGATTGTGCAGATGACCCGCCGAGGTCGTTGCCGCGGAATCCGTCTACATAGACCTTGTAAACAAGTGTCATCGGATTATTTCCTGGCTCGCCCTTCACCAGCGTATCAACAACGCCGAAGGTGTCGAACAACGCATAGGTGATGTTGATAATCAGCAGAAAAAACCCAGTCGGCGCGAGCAGCGGGAAGGTCACGTCCCAAAAGCGGCGGAAGGATGATTTCGCATCGATTAATGCGGCCTCGCGCACAGATTTGGGTATGGATTGCAATCCGGACAGAAAGAAGATGAAGTTCACTGGAACCTGTTTCCAAACCGAGACCAGGACCATTGCGGTCGCCGTGTCATCAAAGTTCACACCCAGTTTAAAATCCCAACCGATTGATCGCGCCAACTCAGTGAGCGGGCCCCAGCTTTGATTAAACATCAGCAGCCCAATAAAGCCTGCAACAGGGGGCGCGACAGCATAGACCCACATCAAAAGCGTGCGATAGGTCTTTGCTCCGCGAATGACGTTGTCAGCCTTGACGGCTAGCAGCAATGCAAGAGCGAGGGAAAAGAATGTCACAAGCACCGTGAACAGCAAGGTGAACTTTGCAATGCGCGCGTATTCGGAACTGCTTGTGAGGTGTGTGTAATTGTCAAAGCCCACGAAACTGGAGCCGAACCCGAACGGGTCTTCAAGATAGAAAGATGACTGCACCGCGTGGGCGGCTGGCCAATAGAAAAACACAGCTATGATCGCCAACTGTGGCAATAGCAGCAAGATAGGAAGCCAACGCGTGGCAAAGCCAGCTCTTTTCATAATGTCCTCGGGGGTCTTTAAAGGGAGACGGCCGCACGTGAGTGCGGCCGTCCAATTAAGCCAAAGGCTTAGTTCTGGGTTTTAGCAAAGCGAGCCAGCAACTCGTTAGCTTCAGTTTCGATCGCAGCGAAGGCATCGTCCACAGATGCCTCACCCGTCAGGATGCGGCCGAATTCACGGTTCATCACGTCACGGATCTGAACGTAGAAACCCATGCGGTAGCCGCGTGTGTTCTCGCCGGCGTCCAAGGACAGCTGAAGAATGCCAGTTTCAGCGGCGGGGGCACGGTCGTAGTGGCCATCTGCTGTCGCCATTTCGTACGCAGCAGTTGTGATCGGCACATAGCCTGTTTCACGGTGCCACATGTACTGAACTTCTGGTGAAGTCAGGTATTTGAAGAATGCAGCGGTTGCAGCGTCTTCTTCGTCAGGCTGACCGGCCATCGCAAACAACGCCGCGCCACCGATGAAGGTTTGCTTGGGCTCTGTTGTAACCGCTTCCCAGTAAGGCAAGTAAGTCGCAGAAAAATCAAAACCGAGATCTTTCTTGGACAGGCCGCCGAATGATCCCGACGAACCGAACCAGATCGCGACTTTGCCCTCTTCGAAAGGTGTTTGGTTGTCGCCCCAACCTGTGCCGAACCATTCAAAGTAACCAGCGTCCTGCCATTTAGTAAGCGCAGTGAAGTGCGCCTTGAGTGGATCAATGTTTACGAGGATTTCAGTGCCGTCTGCACCGTCATAACCATTGGCGTTGGTTGCAAATGGAAGATCGTGACGCGACATAAAGTTTTCAACGAAAATCCATGGCAGGTGGGATTGCGACATTGCCGTGAATCCTGCTTTCTTTAATGCAGGCGCAGTGACTGTTTCAAACTCTTCCCATGTAACAGGCGGAGTAACGCCAGCTGCCTCAAGGGCCTGTACGTTGTAATACATGATAGGCGAGGAGGAGTTGAACGGCATGCCGATCATCTTGCCATCCGCATCGGCGTAGAAGTAACGCACGCCGGAAATGTAATCTTCGATATCGAAGCCGACGTCGTTGGCTTCCAGTAGGTTCTGTACCGGAACAGTCGCACCTTCGGCTGCGATAACGGTTGCAGCGCCGGCATCAAAAACCTGCATGATGTTTGGCTGCTCACCGGCGCGGAACGCGGCGATACCTGCGGTCAGGGTTTCTTCGTATGTGCCCTTGAAAACGGGCGTGATGGTGTATTCGTCTTGGCTTGCGTTGAAACCTTCAGCGATTTCATTGACAGTTTCGCCAAGGGCGCCGCCCATTGCGTGCCACCATGTGATTTCGGTTTCGGCAAATGCAGTATTTGCCAACATGCTAAGCGCAGCAGCTGAGCTTATCGCGATGTTCTTCATGATCTTACTCCGGTGTCAGCTCGTGCCCGTCAGGCGAGCCATTGTTTTTTGGGCGCGAAATGCTGCCCAAGTTCGTTAAACGCCATGGTTGAGAATTAACCCCGCCTTGCGCAGATGCAGGTTGTCCGCATGCAACGTCCGCTAAGGCCGCGAAGTGACGGATTTGTGAAGGTTTTGTATGAGTTTTGTAAAAGCGTAGCTGCGTCGTATAGTTTCATACGCCTGTTACACGGACGTCATCACAGCGTCATAAAACTCGCCATCCTGTGGCCCCTAAATCATTCATATCGGGAAACTAGAATGTCATTCTGACTTATAGGCATGACATCGACTTTCGCGCTTGCGGCTACAGGCGCGCTCGCAGACATGAACTTTAACCGCATGGCGAGCTTCGTAACATACAGCAACAACGCCGCCGCAATGGCAGAATCCTCCGCGGAGATTATCAGCGCTTCTGGCGAGGGTATGACGCTTGTTTACACAGACAGCCCGCTGGGTGTGATCGGAATGATCGACATCACCGACCCAAGTGCACCGAAGGCGTTGGGCAATTTCGACGTTGGCGGCGAACCCACCACAGTGTCCGTCCTGGGGGCATTGCCAACTTGGGTTCTGTCGCAAAGTTCGCACAGCGTGATCCTTTACGTTGTGTTTTTCTATGTCCGCTACGGTGTCTCGTATCGGGATCTTGAGGAGATCATGGCTGAACGCGGCGTCGAAATCGATCATGCCACGTTGAACCGCTGGGTGGTGAAATTCTCACCGCTGATCGCAGCAAATACCCAAGCCAGAAAAAGGCCGACAGCCATTTCTTGGCGCATGGATGAAACCTACATCAAGGTTCGCGGCAAGTGGACGTATCTTTACCGTGCGGTCGACCGCGATGGCCAAACCCTTGATGTCATGCTGTCAGAGCGCCGCGATACCGCCGCTGCGCGAAGGTTTTTCAAGCGGGCCGTTGGCACCAACGGTGTCCCAGATCGAATTGCCATCGACAAGAGCGGTGCTAATCTAGCTGGCTTGCAAAATCTAAACGTACTCCTCAAGTTCACCGGTTCTGGAAAGACTATCAAGATTGTCCAGTTCAAGTATCTCAACAATGTCGTCGAACAGGACCACCGTTTTATCAAAAGAGTTACCCGGCCTATCCTTGGGTTCAAGGCGCTGCATATGGCAGCATCCACGCTGGCCGGAATTGAAACAGCACATATGATCCGCAAGGGCCAACTTGGTCAAAACGGGTTCTCACCATTCAAGCAGTTTGCAGCGCTCACAGCATAACTGCATCCAATGGTTGCTGATTTTTAAACCTCAAAATATTTGCGACAGAACCTTGCGCCGCGGGTCGGTTAAAAAGCATGTGGCGGCGATCCATGTTTCGGGCAAGCTGACGCTGTTGCAACGCAAGCTCAGCAATGTGCTGTTGTTGAATGCCTATGACACGCTGACCACCGGTCAGGCCCATATGATTGATGCACGCACGCTGTGTCTGATGATCGGTTATAATTCCAACGACATGGACACCTTGAAAGCGAGCCTGCGCGGACTGGCGCGCCGATGGATCGCGCAACACGGCGAGGATCACGTTGCGGAGAAAATCGCCTATGTCGGTCAGCAGCGAAATGTGAAGAATCCGGTTGGCTACCTTTCTGCGGCGCTCAAGGACGGGTTCACAACGGAAACGAAACCTGCCGCACCTTCATCGTCACGGGCCAAAGATCTGGAACGGATCCGGGATCTGGTTGCATCGCGCACCCCGACACAACGGGATGCAGACCGGCGCTTGTTTATGTCGCAGATCGAATCGGCCGATGCGCGCGCGGATTTCGAGCGGCACGGTTGGATGTCTGCCCTGAATACAATCTCTATCAAAGCATTCTGGCAGGAAATGGTGCCAGACGCGTTTGAAGAAACTTAAGTACTCGCCGCAAGCAGATTTGGAATGTTTTTGAACGCGGCCTTGCTGGCTGGGCCAAAGCGCCCGAGCAGTTCAAGTTTTACCTGATCGCCGGGGTCGAAACCGGCCATCAGGTGGTTCATCGCCTGAAGCCGCGTCCGCTCCATCCATTCTTTGACAACCGGCACTTTGGACCAGGCTTGTTGGTTCATCATCGCCGGCAACATCTGTGCAATATATTCCGCAGGTGTGTCGTGGAAATTGACGGAATGGGTGCAGGCGGCGCGAATTTCGGGGTCAGGGACCTTTGCTTCAAGCAGGGCAATCAAAGCGGCACCGAACAAAGGTTGAAAAGGTCGGATGAGGTTAAGGTTGATCGTGTTCCCGTCAAATACCGGAGGAAACCCGCCCGTCATGACCACGCCCGCGCTGGCGCTACAGTCGATGAACAAGGTATCTTGCGGAACCGTTACAGCCCCTTCGACAAGGGTCATCCCTCCTTGGGCAACCTGTGTGACATGCCCCTTGCGGATGACGTTTTTAATGCCGGCCAAGGCCGCAGCTTCGGATGACGAACAGACGGCAGCATGAAACCGTGTGGGGGTGACGGATGTGTCGATGCGGTGCCATGTGCCGCTCTGTTCCATCTGGTCACAGAATTGCGAAATATCGGTGACGGTGGCGGCGATTTCCAGTTCTTTGGCGAAGGCGTTGACCGTACTGTCAAAGCGGGCGGGATGGTTCAGTATGCTCTCGCGTTTCAACAACCAATAATCGTTCGGCCGCACCCATGTGATCTGGTCGCTGTGCGCGCCGTTTTCCAACAACCAGATTGCGGCATCCATTCCCGTCTTTCCCGCGCCGATGATCGTATAGGCCTTGTGGCGCGGCGCATAGCGGGGCAGGTCGTTGATGGGGATGCAGGTGGCACCCGCTGCAATCTCGAAACTGGGGGTATGGGTGGCGGGGATCGATCCCGCATCGCCCCAGCGTCCCGCTTCGACAATCTTTTGCGTGACGTCGATTTCGGTGATTTCGCCGGTCAGCAAATGGCGCACGCGCCCTTCGCCAAGATGCTCGGACATGCGCAGATAGGTCACCCGACCCGTCGGCAGATAGGTGTTTTCCATCAGGTCATGAAAATAGTGCAAGATCTCCGATTTCGTCGAAAGCTCGTATTTAGGGTCTGTTATATCCTGATGGGGACCGCGTTCTGCGCCGAGGTGTCGGGAATTGACCCCGTAAAATGATGCCGACTGGTGCAGGCGCACAAAAGGGTAGGCATCATTCCAGTGGCCACCGGGGGCATCGCGACGGTCCACCACGACAACGGTTGCGTCTGTTTCGGCCAAAAGCACGTCAAGAAACGACAGCGCGCTCGCCCCTGCGCCGGAGATAAGATAATCGGTTTTCATGTCGTGCCCTTCGCGAAACTAGTCTTTAAAGACGGCAAGTCCCAACCACTCGGCCACGACGGCAGGTGTCTCTTCGCCCTCGATTTCGATGGTCAGGATATTGGTGCGCAGCAGATCGGTCGCACTGCGGGCTTTCACCTCTTTCAGGGTAAAGCGCCCCCGCAACCGGCTTCCTGCGCGGACCGGCATCAGAAAACGCATTTTGTTCATCCCGTAATTGATGCCCATAACCTGACCGGGCAACATGGCAAAGCAGTCGTAAGCAAACCGGCTGGCAAGCGATAGCGTCAGAAAACCATGCGCGATGGTGCCGCCGAAAGGCGTCTCTGATGCAGCGCGTTTAGGGTCGATGTGAATCCATTGGGTATCTTGGGTGGTTTCGGCAAATTGGTCGATCATTGGCTGATCAACAGTGATCCAGTTGGATACACCGACTTCTTTACCGATGTTCTGTTCGGCGTTGGACAGGGCAGTTTGTAGAGATGACATAAATAACTTCCTTATGAAGGGTCAGCAGCAACGCGCACCATGCGTTTGCCTTTGTTTTCGCCGGCCAAAAGACCGATCAGCGCCTGAGGCGCATTTTCCAAACCGTCTACGATATCTTCGGTCACTTTGATCTGGCCTGTAGCGACCCAATGTTGCATTGCGCGGATACATTTGGCGTCATCATGGGCGAAATCCATTACGATGAATCCTTCCATCTTCAGGCGCTTGACCACGATGATGCCGGGCAAATTACGCGGACCGGCGGGCGCTTCGGTGTCGTATTGGCTGACCGCGCCACAACAAACCACGCGCCCCTTTTCGTTCATGAAATTCAGCGAGGATTCAAGGATCTTGCCCCCAACATTGTCAAAGTAGACATCAACACCATTCGGACACGCGGCGGCGAGCTTTTTGCTCAATCCAGCTTCGCGGTAATCAATGCAGGCGTCAAAACCAAGCGCATCCTCGACCCATTTACACTTTTCAGGCCCACCCGCGATGCCGACAACACGACAGCCAAGTGCCTTGGCAATCTGGCCGACATATCCGCCAACGGAACCGGCAGCCGCTGAAACCAGAACGGTCTCACCAGCCACCGGATTCCCGACAGACAGCAAGCCATGATAGGCGGTTTTGCCGGCAATCCCGTAAACAGACATGAGATGGGAAAGCGTCTCTACTTTGGGCAGTTTCGCCACTTTTCGGGCATCTGCGGTGACATATTCGGACCACGTGGCCTCTGCCGCGACAATGTCCCCGGCTTCGAACAGCGGGCTGTTAGACTCGACCACTTCGCAGATTGCATAGGTCGGCATGGCATCGCCGGCCTGTACGGCAGCGCGATAGGTCGCGCCCTTCATCCATGATCGGTTTGCAGCGTCGATCGACATGAGAATGACACGCAGCAGAACTTCGCCGTCACCAGCTACTGGCATTTGCGTTTCGAGCACGGCGAAATGTGCCTGTGTCAACGCGTCGGTAGGAAGTTCAGCAATGGTGATCTGGCGGTTTTGCATGGGATGTGTCCTATTGGGCTGAAACAGAATGAGGTTTATTATGAACGAGGCACGCCAACACAGGTTTACACCCCCGAAAGGTGCTGCGGATTTGTTGTTGATCCGGCACGGCGAAACGCAAGCGGCGGTGCGAGGTGAAAGTTTCCCCATGGTGGAAGGGCAGGGCGACCCTGCCTTGCGGCCCGAAGGGGAAGCGCAGGCTGTGGCGGTCGGGGAACGCCTGAAAACAGAGCCTATTTCGGCGATTTACGTCACAACGATGCAGCGCACCCATCAGACGGCTGCACCTTTGGCCAAACATTTGGGCGTGGTGCCGCGGGTTGAACGGGATCTGCGCGAGGTTTTTTTGGGTGACTGGGACGGAGGTGAATTCCGGTTCCGCGCTGCCGACAATGACCCCGCGATCAGGCGGGCGCGCGAGCGGCATGAATGGGGCGAATTGCCCAATGCGGAAACTACGGCGCAGTTGCAGACGCGGGTGCGTGCCGGATTGTTGCGGATTGCGCAGGCGCACCCGGACGAACTTGTCGCGGTTGTTGTGCATGGTGGTGTGGTGTCCGCGGCATTGGCCATTGCCACGGGATCGCCCGCATTTGCGTTCAATGGCGCTGACAACGGATCGATCAGCCGCTTGGTCATCCGCGGTGAGCAGATGACCATGCGTGGATTTAATGATGTGTCGCATTTGCGGACCTAGGCCCCACAGTTACGCCATTGTAACCACAACTTTGCCCAGTACCTTGCGGTCTGACAAAAGGTTCAAGGCATCGCCTGCCTGCGCCAACGGATAGCTGGCAGAGATGCGCGGCTTGATCTTGCCTTCGCCGTAAAGGCGGAACAAATCGCCCATGTTTTCCACGTGGTTTTGGGGTTCGCGGGCCGTATGCGCGCCCCAAAAGACGCCGACAATCTGACAGCCTTTCAGCAGGGTCAGGTTCAGCGGGATTTTGGGGATACCGGCGGGAAAGCCGACAACAAGGTAGCGCCCTTTCCATGCCAATGCGCGCACGGCAGGTTCCGCGTAATCGCCGCCGACGGCATCATAAACGACATCAACACCGTCGCCGCCTGCCAGTTTTTTGATCTCGTTCGAGAACTCTTTTTGGGTCGCGCGGTCAGACATTTCGCGCGAATAAATGATGGTTTCATCCGCACCGAGGTCACGACAGAACTGCGCCTTTTCTTCAGAGGAAACAGCCGCAATCACCTTTGCACCCGCAGCTTTGCCAAGCTCGATGGCTGCAACGCCAACACCGCCAGCGGCACCAAGGATCAACAAGGATTCGCCGGGTTGAATCGCGGCGCGGTCTTTCAACGCGTGATGCGAGGTACCGTAGGTCAGCACGAAACACGCCGCCTCTTCGTAAGGCATGCTGTCGGGAATTTTGATTACACGTCCGGCATCTGCAACCACCTGTGTGGCAAACCCGCCAAAGCCGGTCATGCCCAAAACACGGTCGCCAACGTTCAGATGTGTGACACCTTCGCCCAGTGCTTCGACCTCGCCGGCAATTTCACCACCGGGGGCAAAGGGGCGGGGCGGTTTCATCTGGTACATATCGCGGATGATCAATGTATCGGGAAAGTTCACACCCGCTGCATGCACCTTGATGCGCACCTGGTTTTTACCCGGTTCCGGCGTGGGCAAATCTTCCAACACCAAAGTCTCCGGACCGCCGACCTCTTTACTGAGCATCGCTTTCATCGTTTTCTCCCCCCTATGGCTTTGCGCTGAAAGTGGGACGTGGCGTCGTGACTTGTCAATCGCAATTCGGTTCGCCATTCTGCACAGCGGAATGGATGTCCGCAAATTGACGTGACGTCTTTAGGGAGGAATTGAAGAATGACTGTGAACCCGACAGAAGAATTTCGCGCGCAATTGCGAGATTGGCTGCAAGAGAACTGCCCGCAAGAGATGCGGGACGGCGGGCTGGCCGAGAACGCGATATGCTGGGGCGGCAAGAATTGGGTTTTCACCTCTGACGCCCAAAAGCAGTGGCTCGAGCGCTGCGCGGCCAAAGGGTACACAGTCCCGACCTGGCCCGTTGAATACGGCGGTGCGGGTCTGACGCGGGATCAGGAAAAGATTTTTCACGAAGAAATGGGTGCGATCAATGCGCGCTCGCCGTTGCAGTCCTTTGGTATCTGGATGCTTGGACCAGCTTTGTTGCACTTTGGGTCGCACGAACAAAAACTGCATTATCTGCCGCCAATCGCGCGCGGCGAAGTGCGCTGGTGTCAGGGGTATTCAGAACCGGGTGCGGGTTCCGATTTGGCGAACGTCCAAACCAAGGGCGAGGACAAAGGTGATCACTGGTTGGTCAACGGCCAAAAAATCTGGACCTCTTACGCGGATCAGGCCGACTGGATTTTCGCACTGGTGCGCACGGACAAAGATGCACCCAAGCACAAGGGCATCTCATTCCTGCTGTGCGACATGGAACAGGCGGGTGTAGAGACGCGGCCGATCAAGATGATCTCGGGTATTTCCCCATTCTGCGAAACATTCTTTACCGATGCGGTGATTCCGAAAGAACAGATCGTCGGGACCGAGAACCGCGGCTGGGATGTGGCGAAATATCTGCTGACCCACGAGCGCGAGATGATTTCCGGTGGTGGCGCGGGGCTGTCCGGCGGTGGTCGTGCCTTGGGTGCGGTAATTTCGGACACCATGGAAGAGATGGATGCGACTTTGCGGGCTGATGCGATGCGTTGCGAGATTGACGCTCTGTCGATCGGGCTGACGCTGGAGCGGTACAAGGATCAGGCCGAAGCCGGGCAGGGCGCTGGCGATGCGTCTGCGATGCTCAAGTATATGGGTACAGAGCTGAACAAGCAGCGGCACGAGCTGATGATGTCGGCAGGCGGGTCCGATGCGCTTGAGTGGGACGGTCCGTTGGGCAACCGTGCAGGCGACTGGCTGCGCACCAAAGCGAATTCGATTGAAGGCGGCACATCCGAGGTGATGCTGTCGATTGTATCACGACGTGTATTGGGGTTGCCGGCATGAACAAACTTGTACTGACCGAAGAAGAAACAATGCTGGCCGACATGGCGCGCGGGTTTCTCGATGGGGCTGCACCTGTTTCGAAGTTCCGCGAAATGCGGGATGCGGGGCAAACGTTTGATCGTGCTTTGTGGAAAGAAATGGCCGACATGGGCTGGGCCGGTGTGCTGGTGCCTGAGGACGCAGGCGGATCCGATATGGGGTTTGCAGCGGCCAATGTGATTGCGCAGGAAATGGGCAAGACCCTTGCGGTTTCACCGTTTTTATCCAGCGCTGTGATTGCGGCAACGGCGCTTAGACAAGTCTCTGATGCGCGGGCCAGTGACGCATTGGCAAAGATCGCAAGCGGTGAAGCGACCTATGCCTTGGCGGTTGATGAAGGGATCAAGTTTGACCCTGAAGGCACGGCAATGGAAGCCAAGGCGGACGGCAACGGTTTCCGTTTGAACGGCAAAAAGCAATTTGTCGTCGACGGGGCGCTGGCGGATCGCCTTCTGGTTCTGGCGCGTACCGAAAGCGGGCTGACCCTGTTTGATATCCCTGCCGATCGTGCGGGCATTCAGCGCGATGCGTCCAATATGATTGATGCGCGCGATGCGGCACGGATCACTTTTGACGATGTCGAGGCAACGGGCGATGATGTTCTGGGGTCAGTTGATCGCGCGATGGATGTTTTGAAACCTGCATTGCAGGCGGGGCAGGCCGCGTTGGCTGCTGAAATGTCCGGCCTGTCGGCTGGCGCCTTTGCGATGACGGTGGACTATCTGAAGGAACGTAAACAGTTCGGGGTCGAAATCGGCCGCTTTCAGGCGCTGCAACACCGCGCGGCGCATTTGTGGTGCGAAATCGAAGTGACGGCATCGGCGATCCTGAATGCAGGCCGGATGCTCGACAATGATCCCGAAAATGCCGAGCTGGCGGTTTCGCTGGCCAAGGCGCGTGCGACGGATACTGCGAAACTGTCCGTGATCGAAGGTGTGCAAATGCATGGCGGGATCGGCATGACGGATGCATTCGACATGGGCTTTTATATGAAGCGTGCCCGCGTGGGTGCAGAATGGCTGGGGGATTATTCCTATCACGCCGAAAAGATCGCAGCGGCGAGAGGGTTCTAAGATGGATATTCAATCACTATTTCGGTTGGACGGAAAAGTGGCGTTGGTCACCGGCGGTGCCACAGGCATCGGGCGCATGGCTTGCGAGGCATTGGTGCGTGCAGGTGCGACCGTTTTGATGGCCAGCCGCAAGGGCGATGCTTGCGAAGCGGTAGCGGCAGAGCTGAACGCCTTGGGCGCTTCGGGCAAAGCGATCGGTTTTGCCGGTGATGTAGGCAGCGAAGCCGGCGTTGATGCATTGGTTGCCGCCGTCAAGGAACGTACTGATAGGCTTGATATTCTAATGAACAACGCGGGCATCACATGGGGCGCCCCCTTGGGCGACTTCCCCCACAAAGCGTGGGAAAAGGTGATGAATGTGAATGTGGCAGGGATGTTTGATCTGACGCAGAAACTGTTGCCGATGTTGATTGCATCGGGTTCTGTGGATGATCCCGCGCGGGTGATCAATGTGGGATCCGTCATGGGGGAACGGGAAATGGGCGATGGCGCTTACTCCTATTCCATGTCGAAAGCCGCAGTGCATCATATGACGCGGATCCTGGGCAAGGAGCTTGCGGGTAAACACGTCACTGTGAATGCATTGGCACCGGGTCCGTTTGTTTCCAAGATGACAGCCTTCGCGACCCATGACGAAGACACGCGCGAAAAGGTGGGCAAGGATGTGCCGGTCGGGCGCGTCGGTCGGGACGAAGATATCGCAGGCTGTATGTTGTTTCTGTGCGGACGCGGCGGTGCCTATGTGACAGGGGCGATCATTCCGGTGAGCGGTGGTATCAATGTGATGTCAGGGCCGAACATCTTTGAACAGGCGCTGCACTGATGGCGATTTCATTTGAAGGGCGGGTGGCAATTGTCACCGGCGCGGGCACTGGTCTTGGTCGCAGCCACGCTTTGGGTCTTGCCCAGCGGGGGGCCAAGGTCGTTGTGAACGACCTTGGTGTGTCGCGTGATGGCACCGGTTCGTCCTCGCAAGCAGCCGACGCTGTCGTTGCCGAAATCAAAGCGATGGGCGGCGATGCGATGGCGCACGGCTGCGATGTGTCGGATGAGGCTGGCGTTAAAGATATGGTCGCGAAAGCGATGGATGCCTGGGGCCGCGTGGACATTGCCGTCAACAACGCGGGTATTCTGCGCGACAAAACATTCGCCAAGATGGAGATGTCGGATTTCCGCAAAGTCGTGGATGTGCATCTGATCGGTTCCGCCAATGTGGCCCATGCCTGTTGGCCGATCATGCGCGAACAGAAATACGGACGGATCGTGTTTACGGCGTCAGGGTCAGGGCTTTATGGCAACTTTGGCCAGTCGAACTATGGCGCGGCCAAAGCGGCGATGATGGGTCTGATGAACGTGCTGCATATGGAAGGCGCGCGGGACAATATCCGCGTCAACACGCTGGCGCCGACTGCGGCAACACGGATGACAGAGGAATTGCTGCCAGCCGAAGCGGCTGCACTGTTGGCACCTGAAACGATCACGCCCGGTTTGTTGTATCTGGTGAGTGAAGACGCGCCGAGCCGGTTTATTATGGGCGCCGGTGCGGGCAGTTTTGCCCAGACCCGGGTCTACGAGACCCAAGGCATCACGCTGATGGAGGGCGATAACACGCCCGAAACAATTGCCGCGCGATTTGCCGAAATGAATGATCCAGAAGGTCAGGAAGACCTGCAAGACGCGTTCAGCCAGACCAAGAAATATGCACTCAATGCAGCCAAGGCCCGCGGCCTGAAGCTGGATTGGTAATCAGAATTTAAGGAGAAAACACATGCGTGACGCAGTTATCGTTTCCACCGCACGGACCCCGATTGGCAAAGCTTATCGAGGCGCTTTCAACAATACGACACCACAGGAATTGGCGGGCCACGCCATCGCCCACGCGGTCGAACGCGCAGGCGTTGATCCGAGTGCTGTGCAGGACGTGCTTTTGGGTGCGGCTTTGCAGCAGGGTCATTCCGGCGGCAATATCGCGCGCCAAGCAGCGATCCGTGCGGGTCTGCCGGTCACTGTCGCGGGCATGTCGATGGATCGCCAGTGCGCCTCTGGCATGATGGCGATTGCCACGGCGGCCAAGCAGGTTGTCATGGACGGCATGGATGTTGTTGTTGGCGGCGGCGTCGAGAGTATTTCGATGGTGCAAACGCCAGAGATGCGTGTGAAGGCCGACAAATGGCTGATGGAGCACAAGCCCGAGATTTACATGTCGATGCTGGAAACAGCAGAGACAGTCGCGGAACGCTATAACGTCAGCCGCGAGCGTCAGGATGAATATGCGGCACGTTCACAGGAACGCACCCATCTCGCGCAGGAAGCGGGTAAGTTCGATGACGAAATCGTGCCGCTGACCTCAACGATGATGATCCAGGACCGCGAGACCAAGGAAATCTCCTCGCACGAGGTGACGCTGGAAAAAGACGAGGGCAACCGCCCCGGCACATCCGCCGAAAACCTTGCCGGACTGAAGCCGGTGCATAAGGACGGTATCCACATCAAAGAAGGCAAGTTCATCACCGCAGGTAACGCATCGCAGCTGAGCGATGGTGCGTCTGCGTCTGTTGTGATGGAAGCGAAAGCCGCCGAAAAGGCGGGCTTGCAGCCGCTGGGTCGTTATGTCGGTGTAATGGCCGCCGGATGTGAGCCGGACGAGATGGGCATTGGCCCGATCTACGCCGTGCCCGCGTTGCTTAAGGCGCATGGCCTGAAGATGGACGATATCGGTCTGTGGGAGCTGAATGAAGCCTTTGCGGTTCAGGTCATCCAGTCGCGTGATGTCTTGGGCATCCCTGACGAGCTGCTCAACGTAAACGGCGGCGCGATTTCTATTGGTCACCCTTACGGCATGTCCGGTGCGCGCATGGTCGGCCACGCCCTGATCGAAGGCAAACGCCGCGGCGCGAAATACGTTGTCTGCACCATGTGTGTGGGTGGCGGCATGGGTGCTGCGGGCCTGTTCGAGGTTCTGTAACCCTTGAGATTTGCAAACAAGAGGGGCGGTTTCACCCGCCCCCTTACGATCAATATGAACGCATTTGGAGGCTCCATGGCCCGCAACGATTCACATCTTCCCAAGGCGCTGCAAGGGCTGCGCATTCCGCTGATTGCCTCACCTCTGTTTATCATCTCGGTGCCGAAACTGGTGATTGCCCAGTGCAAAGCCGGCATCGTCGGATCGTTTCCGGCGTTGAATGCGCGCGAAGGTGCGGGCGAGCACCCGTTGCTTGACACTTGGCTGACCGAAATCCGCGAAGAGCTGGATCGTCATAACCAAGCGAACCCGGACACCCCTGCGGCACCTTTTGCGGTAAACCAGATTGTGCATCGCTCGAATGAACGTCTTGAGCGTGATCTGGAGATTTGCGTGAAACACGAGGTACCGATCTGGATCACGTCACTGGGCGCGCGCGTCGAGGTGAACGAGGCCGCCCATTCCTGTGGTGGCATTGTAATGCATGACATCATCAACAACCGCTTTGCCAAAAAGGCGATTGAAAAAGGGGCTGACGGTCTGGTGGCTGTGGCGGCGGGTGCCGGTGGCCATGCCGGCCAGCAATCACCCTTCGCTCTGGTCCGCGAAATCCGCGAATGGTTCGACGGGCCGCTTGCCTTGTCGGGATCAATTGCCACAGGTGAATCCCTGCTGGGCGCGCGGGCGATGGGGGCCGATCTGGGCTATACCGGATCACCGTTCATCGCCACAGACGAGGCGAATGCGGATCAGGGATACAAGGATATGATTGTCGATTCAGGTGCGGAAGACATCGTTTATTCGTCCCTGTTCACCGGTGTGTGGGGCAACTACCTGAAAGGATCGGTGACTGCTGCAGGCATGGACCCCGATAATCTGCCGCAGGCGGATGCGTCCTCGATGAACTTCGGGTCGGATCGCGAAAAACCCAAAGCGTGGAAAACCATCTGGGGTTCGGGTCAGGGGATCGGTGCGATCAAATCTGTCGGACCAGCAGGTGCAATTGTCGACCGGATGGCGGATGAATACTTTGTGGCGGGCAAAAAGCTGGCAGCAGAGTTTTCATGAGCGAACTTCTGGTCATTCGCCACGGGCAAGCCTCTTTCGGGCAGGACAACTATGATGTTCTGTCCGATCTGGGGCATAAACAATCCGAGGCTATCGGTGCCCTTTTGCGCGAAACCGGCTGGGTGCCGGACCGACTGGTAACCGGAACGTTAAAGCGCCAGCGCGATACGCTTTCTTCGATGGGATTTGCGCAAGCACCGGAAGAACACGCAGGTTTTAACGAATATGACTTTGGTGACCTGCTGCACGCGCGGTTCAAGGGCGACGTGCCGGATCTGGTCAAAGGAGACCGCAAAACGCATTTTCGTGCGCTGCGCGAAACGGTGTTTGAATGGCAGGATGCGGCATTTGATGGTGCGTCTGAAACCTACGCCGAATTTGCCGCGCGGGTCGAAGCAGCGCGCGCTTTTGCCTGCGACACAAAAGCCAAGCGGGTTCTGGTGATTTCATCCGGGGGTGTCATCGGGCAGATGACCGCAATGGCCCTCGGGGCAGACAAGCGTCACATGATGGAATTGAATTTGCAGGTCAAAAACACCGCCATGTCGCGGTTCATGTTTTCGGGGCCGAAATTCGGTTTGCATGAATTCAACGCGACACCGCATTTTATGACGCCTTCGGGCGCGGACCTGCTAAGCTATAGCTGAGGGAAGAGCATGAGCGTAGATACACAGACTTTGGACGAAGCAGCGGTTGCTGCATATCTCAAGGAGTCCCTGCCGGGGTTCGAGGGGCCGATGACGGTGACCAAGTTTCAAGGTGGGCAAAGTAACCCGACCTTTATGCTGAAAACACCGGCAAAGAATTATGTTTTGCGCCGCAAACCACCGGGGGTTTTGTTGAAATCCGCCCATGCGGTGGATCGTGAATTCCGGGTGCAAAAGGCATTGCAGGGATCGGACGTACCGGTCAGCAAGATGCATCTGCTGTGCGAAGATGACGATGTCATCGGGTCGATGTTTTATATCATGGACCACGTGCCGGGCCGGAACTTTAATGAACCGGCGATGCCCGATCTGACACCTGCGGAGCGTGGCGGTATCACGGACGAGATGAACCGCGTGTTAGCGGCCTTGCATCAGGTTGATATCAACGCGGCCGGCCTAAGTGACTATGGCCCCGAAGGAAATTACTTCGAACGGCAGGTGGCGCGTTGGACCAAGCAATATAAAGCGTCCGAAACCCAGAGCATTCCGGCGATGGACGAATTGATGAACCTGCTGGTCGAAGCACGGCCCGAAGATGACGGGCAACGCACGCTGGTGCATGGGGATTACCGGCTCGACAATATGATCTTTGATGCCGAAACGACGGACTGTCGCGCGGTGCTTGATTGGGAGCTGTCAACGATTGGTCACCCTTTCGCGGATCTGGCAGCGGTCATTATGCAATGGCAATTGCCGGCAGGCGCCGAAGGGCGCGGTATGGGCGGGCTTGACCGCGCGGCGCTGGGATTGCCATCGGATCAGGAATTCATCGCGGCCTATTGCAGACGTCGCGGGCTGAACGGGATCGATAATTTTGGCTACTACCTTGGGTTTTGCTTCTTCCGTATGGCAGGGATCATTCAGGGCGTGTTAAAACGGGCGCTGGACGGGAATGCGTCTAACCCCGAACGGGCAATGAAGGTCGGTGCATTTGTGCCCATCTTCGCCCAACACGGGCTTGATGCGCTGAAGCGGGGATAAGATTGTGGCAGACGAACTTCAGACCGGCGCGGAAGACTTGAAGGACCGTAACTTTGTCACGGCCTTGGCGCGGGGGCTGGAGTTGCTGCGCTGTTTTCGCACGGGTGAAGTCTCTTTGAGCAATTCGGACTTTTCCGAGAGGACAGGTCTTCCCAAGGCGACGATTTTTCGTCTGACCCATACGTTATGTGCATTGGATTATCTGGTGGCAGACACCCGCGCGGGAACCTACCGGTTGAGCGCGGGTGTGCTGCATCTGGGGTTCAGTGTGCTGTCGGCGATAGACATCGGCGAGCGCGCAAAATACGAAATGCGCCAACTGCGCGACGGACCGAATACCTATATCACCGTCGCGCTGGGGGAGCAGCACGATCTGGATGTGATCTATCTGGTCACCTGCAATTCCCGAGAGGGCGTTGCTCTGTCGATCCGTATCGGCACCCGTCTGCCGCTGTTTGATTCAGGTATGGGGCAGGCTATTCTGGTGGGGATGCATGACGATGCCCGCGAGGCGGTATTCGAGATTGCAGGCCGCGAAAGTAAGCAGCGCGAAGCCGACGGCCGCGCACGGTTTGCAGAAGCCAAATCGCATTACGAGGATAAGGGATTTTGCACTGGCTACGGGACATGGCGGTCTGACGTGAACGGGATCGCCGTGCCTGTTTTCTCGCTGGGCGGTGCGCGGGTTTACGGGCTTAACGTGGGGGGGCCATCTTTCCACGTGAAGCCAAAGCAGCTTGAAAATACCTATGCGCCCCGTTTGATAAAAGCGGGCGAAACCCTAAGCATCCGATCCGGCAATGACTCGCTTGGTCAGTAGTTTCGCAGAGCGGAATTAATAAAGTAACATTTGACGATTCTGTTTTTTGGCTTTGGATCATTCCTTGCCAAGTTGAACGCCGAAACTTTGGGCAGTCCTTGGGAGAACTTGGATGCGTTTCCCCAATCCTAGCTCAAAGAGATTTAATAAATTCTGTTATAAAATAAATAGTTAGATCCGTGCCTGAGGGGAGTGCCTATTTTTTCTTCTCCCGGAGCAGTGCCCGAATTCAAGATTTTGAAAGGCCAGGCACCACAAGTTACGCAGGGGAATACAGCACCTGAACTCTTGACTTTGACAGGGGGTGTGCAACTCTTTCTAAATCTATCAAGACCCCGAAAATATAAAATGGGGCGTACTATTTCCTTGGGAGGAACACATGAAAAATCTAACGAAACTCGGCTTGGTATCTGCGCTTTCGCTGGCCATTGGTGCGTCTGCTGCCTTTGCTGAAAACATCAAGATCGCCTTCATCGACCCGCTGTCCGGTCCTTTTGCAAGCACCGGTACAAACGGTCTGCACCAGTTCGAACATGCCGTGGATTTTATGGTAAACGAAAGCGGTGGTCTGTTGGACGGGACGATGATGGAAGTTGTCGGTTTTGACAATAAAATCAGCCCCAAAGAATCGCTGATCCAGCTGCAGGTCGCGATCGACCAAGGCATCCGTTATATCGTGCAGGGCAACTCCTCGGGTGTTGCGAACGCGCTGACCGAAGCAATCGACAAACACAACAAGCGTAACCCCGACAGCCGCGTTCTGTTCTTGAACTATGCTGCGGTTGATCCGGCGCTGACCAACGACAAGTGTAACTTCTGGCACTTCCGATTTGATGCGAACGCAGACATCAAAATGGACGCGCTGACAGACGTCATCGCAGCAGATGACAGCATCGAAAAAGTTTACATCATCGGTCAGGACTATTCCTTTGGTAAGGCGGTATCGGCGGCTGCAAACAAGATGCTGGGCGAAAAATCACCTGATATGGAAATCGTCGGTGACGAACTGCACCCGATCGGCAAGGTCAAGGACTTTACCCCATATGCCCGCAAAGTTGTGGCGTCCGGCGCGGATGCTGTGATCACCGGTAACTGGGGCGCGGACATGTTGGGTCTGGGTAAGTCGATCATCGAAAATGGTTTCGAAGGTCCGATTTACACGTATTATGCGGCTGGTTCCGGCATGACCGCGGCCTTTGGTGAAAGCGCCAAGGACCGTATCCGTCTGATCTCTCAAGGTGCCATCAACCCTATCGGTTCTGATCGTGCCCGCGATGCGTATAACTCGTTCCTTGAGCGTCACCCCGATGGCAACATCGACCAAAGCCGTATCTACAACACGATCGGCATGCTGGCAGAGGCGATCAAAGAAGCTGGTACAGCAGATGACGTTGTCGCCGTGGCGACTGCACTGGAAAGCATGGAATACGATTCCATGTGGGGCGGTAAACTGTTCATGCGTCCACAGGATCACCAGTTGATTCAGGACATGCACATCGGTGTTCACACAGATGACGACATCGAGTTCCCCTACGACAGCTCTGCATTCGGTGTGAAAACCGAATCGACAATCGAGATGGCGTCGATGGACAGCGAAACAACATGTAAGATGAAGCGCCCATAAGCGCTGCGTCCTGTCCCGCCACATATGCTGTGGCGGGACATTTGCCTCTTCATATTCTTTGTTAACCCTTAGGGGGACCGATGGAACTCATCCTCGTCAACATAATCGACGGGCTTGTGACCGGACTGCTGTTGTTTATGCTTTCGGCCGGCCTGACGCTTATTTTCTCCATGATGGGCGTTTTGAACTTCGCCCATGCCAGCTTTTACATGCTGGGTGCCTATTTTGCCTATCAGATCAGCATGGCGCTGGGTTTCTGGGTCGGCCTGTTAATTGCTCCGCTGGTTGTCGGTGTGATGGGGGCCGGTGTTGAACGATACGGGTTAAGACGGGTCCACCAGTATGGTCATGTGCCCGAACTGATCTTTACCTTCGGTCTGGCGCTGTTGATCGAGGAATTGGTGCAGTTCATCTGGGGCAAGAACCAGATGCCATATTCGGTGCCCGAGGTTCTGAATTTCACGGCATTCTCCATCGCGGGCAATTCTATCCCTGCGTATAAAATCTTTATGATCTTCATCTCGATCAGCATCTTTATCGGCCTGCTTTATATCCTGACCAAAACACGCGTCGGGATGATCATTCAGGCGGCTTTGAGCTATCCGCGCACGGTCGAAGCGCTGGGGCACAATGTGCCGCTGATCTTCATGGGCGTCTTTGGTGTCGGCACCGCGCTTGCGGGTGTGGCCGGTGTGATTGCGGGGCCGGTGCTGGGCACATTCCCCGGTATGGCCTTTGTACTTGGCTCAATCGTGTTCGTGACCATTGTGATTGGCGGCCTCGGCTCCCTTTGGGGTGCGCTTGTTGCGTCGCTTTTGATCGGGTGGATCACCACATTTGCCAAATCCTACAACATTGCGATGTCGGATATTCTGAACGGGCTTGGTTTTGCGACCCCCGAAAATATGAGTGAAAATCCGCTGCGCGATCTATGGACCGTCACCAGCCCCCAGATTGCGGATATTCTGCCGTATATCCTGATGGTGCTAATCCTGATCTTCCGCCCTGCGGGCCTTTTCGGAAAGCGTGAATCATGACCGACGAGATGACCAAAGATCCGAAAGAACAGATCACAACCGACCCAAGCAAAGCATCCGAACGGATGCGTGCGGGTTCCTTGTCGCTGACTGTAATGCCATGGGTCATCGCCGCCATAGCGCTGCTGATCATGCCCTTTATCTTCACGTCCAACTCCGCGCTGACGATCATGAACCAGATGTGGATCACGGTGATCTTTGCGCTGGCGTATAATATGTTGCTGGGGCAGGGCGGCATGCTGTCCTTTGGCCATGCGGTCTACATGGGCCTTGGCGGGTTCTTCTGTATGCATTTGATGAACTACATCGAAGATTACAGCATCGCCTTCCCTTTGCCGCTGTTGCCGCTCTTTGGCGGTTTGTTCGGCATGGGGTTTGCCATGCTCATCGGCTCTTTCTCGACCTCGGGCGCAGGTACACGCTTTGCGATGATTTCGCTTGGCGTTGGCGAATTGATTGCCGCCTGTTCGGTGATTATCGTCGCCTTCTTCGGTGGTGAGGAAGGTATTTCGGGCGACCGGACATATGGTCTGCCGTTCTTTGGTGTCGAATTCCTGAAACAGATCGAAGTCTACTATCTGATTTCCTTCTGGTTGATGCTATCGGCAATCCTGATGTACCTGTTTTCGCGCACACCCGTGGGACGGATGGCCAACGCGGTCCGCGACAACCCGGAACGCGCGCAATTCCTGGGTTACTCCGCAAGGTGGGTCCGCTTCTACAGCTTCTGTGCCTCTGGTTTCTTCTGCGGCATCGCGGGTGGTCTGTTCGCCATCAGCTATGAAATCCTGACCGAAGAAAACCTGAACGCGGCCTCGTCGGGCGTGATCCTTCTGGTGACCTTCCTTGGCGGTGTCGGTTTCTTCTTCGGGCCGATCATCGGGGCGATTGTGTTCACGCTTTTGCAGACTGTGCTTAGCCTGCAGACAGAACTGTGGGCGATCTATGTTGGCGCATTGTTCCTTGCTACCGTGATGTTCTTTCCGGGCGGACTTGCCGGATTGATCATGATGCATGTGCCAGCCTACCGGCTGGGCAAGGCGCGGGGATTGTTACTTCCCTACGTCAAGACATTGGTGCCTGCAGCGATCGGTATTCTCGGCATCTGTGCCTTGATCGAGATGGTTTTCCACTATCGTCATGGCGCGACAGGCGACGTTGAAATGACGCTGTTCTGGACAACTTTTGACAGCCACACGGTTCTGCCTTGGATCATTGCTGCAGCGGTTGCGGTCGTGGGCATTGGCATTGCCAGATCCACAGCTCCGGCCCTGAAAGAAGCATGGGATGAAGCCAACACAGCAGGAGGGGCATCATGAGCGTTCCAGCACTTGAGCTAAGCGGGCTGAAGAAAAGCTTTGGCAAAGCAGAGATCATCCGCGGCATCGACTTGTCGATTGGTAAGGCTGAGCGCCATGCGATTATCGGGCCGAACGGCGCGGGCAAGTCCACGCTGTTCAACCTGATCACCGCGCGGTTCCCGCCGACTTCGGGGACTGTCAAACTCCACGGGGAGGATCTGGCAGGGCTTGAGCCTTATCAGATTAACCGCAAGGGTTTGTCGCGGTCCTTCCAGATCACCAATATCTTTCCGGCCATGTCGGTTTTCGAGAATGTGCGCTGTGCGTTGCTATGGGCGCAGGGGTATAAATACTCGTTCTGGAATCTGGTGAACAACAGCCGCAAATTGACGGAGGGGGCGGATGCGATCCTTGACCAGATCAATTTGCTTGAGCGTCGTAATTTACCGGCGGGCACCCTGTCTTATGCTGAACAACGTGCGCTTGAGATCGGGATCACGATTGCGGGCGGTGCGGATGTCATCATGTTGGATGAACCCACCGCAGGGATGAGCCATTCGGAAACCGACTATATCACCGACCTGATTATGAAGGTGACCGAGGGCAAAACACTGATCATGGTCGAACATGACATGGGCGTGGTCTTTGGACTGGCCGACAGGATTTCCGTGCTGGTCTATGGTGAAATTATCGCAACAAACACACCTGAACTGGTGCGCGCGGATCCCAAAGTACAAGAAGCGTATCTGGGTGCTGCGTTGGAGGCAGAACATTGATCGAAATTACAGATATGCATGCCTACTACGGCAAATCTCACATCCTTCAAGGGGTGTCGATGAACGTACAGGAAGGCGAGATCGTCGCACTTTTGGGTCGCAACGGTGTTGGCCGTTCGACCACCTGCAAAGCCATCATGGGCGAGGTTGCCCCGCAAGGGTCGGTCAAGTTCAAAGGGCAAGAGATCGCAGGCAAAAAGGCGTTCGAGATTGCCAATCTCGGGATCGGCTATGTGCCCGAAAACCGCGATATCTTTCCGGGGCTGACCACACGGCAAAATCTGACGCTGGGCCTTAAGCCCGGTCAGAAGGATGGCGCAGGCCGATGGTCGATGCAGATGATGTTCGATATGTTCGAAAACCTTGACCGGCGTGCAGATGTCGAAGCATCGGTGCTGTCGGGGGGCGAACAGCAGATGCTAACCATGTGCCGTACGCTGATGGGTGATCCCGATTTCGTCATGATTGATGAGCCGACCGAAGGGCTGTCGCCGCAGATGGTGCAAAAAGTCGCCGAGGTGCTCAAAGCAATTGCCGAACGGGGTATCTCGACCTTGCTGGTTGAGCAAAAGCTGTCGATTGCGATGGACATTGCCGACCGCGTTTATGTGATGGGTCACGGGCAAGTTGTCTTTGAGGGCACGCCGGACGAGTTGAAAAACCGTGAAGATGTGCGCAAGGAATGGTTGGAAGTCTAACCAAGCAAAAAGTGAGAGCTGCGATGGGTAACTTTGACATATCGCGGCTTGACCGCATTTCGGGCTGGATGCAGGGATACGTAGACCGGCAACAATATCCGGGCTGCTCGGTGCTGGTGGCGCAGGGCGGGGCCGAGGTTTACTATGCCCAAGCCGGGTTGCGTGATATTGCATCCAGCCTGCCGTGGGAACGCGACACGGTTGCCCGCATCTATTCCATGACAAAACCGATCACGTCGCTTGGCCTGATGTTGCTGGTCGAACGCGGTCTGGTCCATCTGGATGCGCCGGTTTCGGACTTTATCCCAAGCTTTGCGGAGACAAGATGTCTGGTGCCCGATGCCAGCGATCTGTCCCAGACAGAACCCTGCGCGGTGCCCACTTTGCACCAGTTGCTGACCCATACATCGGGGCTTAGCTATTCGTTCAACCCTGGCCTTGTGTCAAAGGCGATGCGTGACGCCAAGCTTGATTTCAGCCCTGGCGCGCGGACGTTGGCGCAAACTGCTGATGAAATCGCTGCGCTACCATTGGCCTTCCGTCCGGGGTCACGTTGGGAATACTCCGTCGGCATCGATATCATTGGTCGCGTGATTGAAGTAATCAGCGGCCAGACGCTTGATGCATTTTTCGAAACGGAAATTCTGGGTCCGCTGGGAATGACAGAAACACGGTTCCGCGTCCCCGCAGGGACAGGCGACAGATTTGCATCGCTTTACACGCCGCTGGCGGGCGAAGCATTTGATTTGAACGCCAAAGCAGAAGGCGGCGACAGTCTGCGCCAGACGGATCATGCGGACGGGTCGCCCTATCATGACACCAACATGCATTCGGGCGGTGGCGGGTTGGTCGGCACCATCGACGATTACCTAAAGTTCGCTGAAATGCTGCGCGACGGGGGTAAGGGGTTGGTTTCACCGCATATTCTGTCCTTTATGATGCGCAATCACCTGACGGGTGACATTGCATCCATGGGGCCGTCCAGCTTTGCCGAACAGCCGATGGACGGTATGGGGTTTGGCATTGGCGGCGCTGTTGTTCTGGATCCGGCACGGGCAAGGGTGCCAGGATCAAAGGGCGACTTTTCATGGGGCGGCATGGCCTCGACTTTCTTTTGGGTCGATCCGGTGCATGAGCTGTCTGTCGTATTCTTTACCCAACTCGCGCCCAGCAGTTCCTACCCTGCTCGCTCGCAGCTCAAGGCCTTGGTGCAGGGGGCGCTGACATGACGGCCAAGACACTGTGGACACCGACACCTGAGCGCTACAACGCTTCGACCATGGCACAATTTGAACGCTTTGTCGGCGACACCCGAGGGCTGACTTTTGAAGACTACAACGCGATGTGGCGCTGGAGTGTTGACGACCTTGAAGGGTTCTGGAACGCGATCTGGGATTTCTTCGACGTACGTGCCTCGGTACGACCCGAGAAATTGCTGGTCAAACGCCAGATGCCGGACATGGAATGGGGCACCGGCGGGCGGTTGAACTACGCCGAGAATATCCTGAAGCACGTCGAAGGCCGCGAGGATGAACTCGCGCTGATCGTGCAATCGGAAACTTTCGAGCGCTTGGAAATGACGTGGGGGGAGTTGCGCGCGCAGGTGGCATCCGTTGCCAAACATCTGCGCGATATGGGCGTGGTTGAAGGGGACCGCGTTGTTGCCATTCTGCCCAACACGCAGACGGCGCTGATCGCGCTGCTTGCCACGGCAAGTATCGGTGCGATCTGGTCGCTCTGTGCGCCCGATATGGGACATGTCGCCATCCTTGACCGTTTCAAACAGATTGCGCCCAAGGTGCTGATCGCGCAAGACGGTTATGTGCATGGCGGCAAAACCGTGGATCGGCGGGACGTGTTGGGCCAGATCAACGCAGGCCTGCCGAGTGTTGCCCAGTTTGTGACCCTGCCCGTGGTCGGTGCGCTGCCGGAGGGTCACGTGGATTGGCGTGATCTGGTGCAAGGCAAAGTGACTTTTGAACCTACGCAAGTGGCATTCGAACACCCGTTGTGGATCGTCTATTCCTCCGGCACCACGGGCAATCCCAAACCGATTGTACATGGTCACGGCGGCATTATTCTGGAAGCGGCCAAACAATCGCTGCACCATGATATCAGCGCGGCGGATCGTTTCTGCTGGTTGACCTCGTCGGGCTGGATCATGTGGAACGCCCAGTGGATGGCACTGGGGCAGGGGGCCTGTGTTGCGTTGTTTGACGGTGCGCCAAACCATCCTGACATGGGCGTGCTTTGGCGCTTCGTTGCGGATGAACAGCTGACGTATTTCGGTGCGGGGGCCGCCTATTTCACCACCTGTATGAAAGCGGGGATTACCCCGCGCGCCGATGTGGACCTATCAGCGATCCGCTCGTTAGGGTCGACCGGTTCGCCCTTGTCGGGTGATGCTTACGACTGGATTTACCGCGATGTGAAAGCCGATCAATGGCTTGCACCGATTTCCGGCGGAACCGACCTTGCCGGTGCTTTTGTTCTGGGCCACCCGGGCATGCCGGTGCGGGCAGGCGAAATGCAATGCCGCGCTTTGGGCAACGCCACGCGTGCGTATGACGCCTTGGGCAATGAATTGACGGGCGAGGTCGGCGAATTGGTTTGTACCGAACCGCTGCCCTCGATGCCACTTTATTTCTGGGGGGATACCGACGGGAGCCGCCTGCGCGAGAGCTACTTTGAGGACTACCCCGGCGTTTGGCGGCACGGCGACTGGATCTCGATTGACGAAACAGGGGCGAGTGTCATCTACGGGCGCTCGGACGCGACGATCAATCGCAAAGGTCTGCGTATGGGCAGCGCCGAGATTTATCAGGCGGTCGAGGGACTGGAGTGGGTCATGGATTCACTGGTCGTGGATCTGGAGTTTCTGGGCCGCGAAAGCTTTATGCCGCTGTTTGTTGTGACGGCTGAAAACACGCCGCTGGATGAAAACCGCAAGGCACAGATCAATGCCGCCATTCGGGCGCAGGTGTCAGCGCGGTTCATCCCCAACGAAATCGTCCAGATTGCCGATGTGCCGCGTACCTTATCCGGTAAGAAGCTTGAAGTTCCGGTGAAAAAGCTGTTGCTTGGCGGTGATCCGGCAAAGGTGGTCAATCGCGACAGCATGGCCAACCCGGACAGCTTTGATTTCTTTATCGCCTATGCGCAAGCACGGGCCAGCGCCTGAAAGTAAGCCATGACCCCTGCCGAAGAACTGCTGCACCTGCTGGACATTGAACAGCTTGAGGTCGACCTGTTTCGCGGGATTGGCGGTGGTGGCGAAACGACCATGCGGATTTTCGGGGGGCACGTGATTGCGCAGGCGCTTATGGCGGCTTATCGCACCGTGCCGGACCGGTTGTGCCATTCCCTGCATGCCTATTTCATCCGCCCCGGTGATCCAAAAATTCCGGTCATCTATCAGGTGGACCGCGCCCGTGATGGCGGCAGTTTCACAACGCGTCGGGTGGTGGCGATCCAGCATGGCAAACAGATTTTCAATATGTCCGCGTCGTTCCACGTGGCCGAAGACGGCTGGGAGTATCAGCACCCGATGAAAGATGTCGGATCCCCTGACGATTGGCCCAACCGTGACGAGCTGCGTGCGGAGTTCGTGGAGCGGATACCGGAAAAATACCGTTCTGATTTTTTGCGCGAACGTCCCATCGAATTGCGCGAGGTGGCACCGCGCGATTTCTTCGAACCCGAGGCCGCTGATGACATCAACCAGTTATGGTTCCGCATGGAAGCCGCCAAGGGCCAGAATGCGCAGATGCAGCACTGTCTTCTGGCCTATGCGTCTGACATGAACTTGCTTGGCTCCTCTCTGCGTCCGCACGGGCTTACGTGGTTTCAGGGTAAAGTAATGACCGCCAGCCTTGATCACGCCATGTGGTTTCACGCGCCGATCGAGTTTTCAGACTGGCATCTGTATGACCTTGACGCCCCTTGGACAGGCGGCGCGCGCGGGTTTAACCGCGGGTCGATTTACAGCCAAAGCGGACAGATGGTGGCGAGTGTTGCACAAGAAGGGTTAATGCGCCCGCTGGCGAAAACCTGACCGGAACGCGAGAATAGTAAGGAAATCCACACTTGATCGATGTGGCATTCTGGGCAACCCTAATATCATTTAAATTCAGGGACACATTATGTCAGATGTTAAAATTACCGCTCCGGTGGGTCTTTCCCCGCGCGAGAGTGATGGAAAACCAGTCAAAAACAAACCTGCGGATGTGCTGGTCATTCGCCAAATGTTGGAAGCAAACAAAATCGGCCCGCTCGGCACGTCACCGAAAGTTGACACCGGGCTGCTGAAAGCCATCGAAAAATACCAAAAGAAAATCGGGATCAAAAAACCGGATCAGGTCATTGATCCCGGTCAGCGGACGTTTCTGGCGCTCAAACCAAAATACGTGAAGGCGTTGAAAGACGCCGCGAAAGAACCGCGCGTGCAGGTAACGTTCCGTGGCAAGCAGATCGAATGCACACAAAAGGAGTTCGAAGCCGTCAAAAAGGACGTCATCAATAATTTGACACCCTATATGAAGTCGCTGATTTCATGTCATAAAAACGCGATGAGCACCTATGAGGACTATCTGGATACAGCAATGTTGAAAGACGGTCTTTTGAAAGCGGTTGCGCAGGTGATCATCATCGAAGGTGGCGGCGTGACGATGCCAAAGAACAAGCTGGCGCTGAAATCTATCTCGGCCAGTGGCAAACTTGAACGGGCCATTTCGTCCAAGGATCTAGCTTTGATCGATGCAGCCCTGCCCGAAGCGGAGAAGGCGATTAACGCGTTTCAGGCCGATTTGCTAAGGTTCCTGAGGGAATTCACCGGCTCCGCCCAGACGACCGTTGTTGTCTTGGGCGTTTCTTCGGCGGTGTGTTTTGCGGTTGTCGGGGCTTTGGCCACACCGGTTTTGATTGCGGGTGGTATGTCTGCCGGCGGTGCTGCTGTGACTTCTGGCGCGGGTGTCGGGATCTTGCAAAGCGCCAGTCAGGAGCTGGGCAAACACGCAAGCGGGAACAAGGTTACCGCCTGGGATTCGATTCAAGCGGTTGTGATCGACGGCACAATTGGCGGTTTGACCGGCGGTATAGGGTCGAAAATCCCCTTGGGCTGGTGCGATGACGCGGCCAAGGCCGTGGCCCCACGCCTCGCGTCCAAAGTGCCGTTCATGGCGACCAAACAGCTTGAAAAATTCATTTCCAACTACCTTGCAGGCTCCGGTCAGGAGGTCATCAAGTCAGCGATCAACGAGACCGTCAAAATGCTGGGGGAGTCGGTGAAGAAGGGCAAAGCCCCGACGCAAAAGGATTTCGACAAGGCGGTTCAGAATATCCTTTATTCCGCATTGCTTGGCGGATTGGTCAAGAACCTTGGCAGCTTTCAAAAGAAGTGGGCCTATAAGAACAAGGATATCTTGCAGGGCAAAATCCTTCCCGCCCGCTGGGATAAAGCGACCAAGGGAATGGAAATTCCCAACACGCTTAAGGCCAAGATGTGGGCAGATGTCATGAACAAGGTCAGTGACAAATCGCTTCAGGCCGGGTTCGATGCGGTGATCGCAAAAAGTTCCGGTAGCGAAAACGAGGCCAAGCTTGGCAAAATTGCCGAGGAGGCTTTGAAGAAAGACAAGGCCATTCAAAAGCTTGTCGATGCCGAGATTGAAAAGGCGCTTAAGAAATACAAAGTGCCCGCCGGATAACCCAAGGCGGGGCGCAGGAGTTAACCAGCGCCCCGTTCTGTTAACCGAATACGAAAAAGCACAGCTTGTTGCCGTCGGGATCATGGACATAAGCGCCATAGAACCGGTCGGGAATACGCTGCCCCGGTGCGCCGTCATCCGTTGCACCCAGTTTGATGGCCCGATGGTACATCGCTTCAGCTTCTTCTTTGGTGGACGTCGGAAAGGCGATCATCGTGCCGTTGCCCGCTGTCGGTGCTTCCTTGTTGTAGGGTTCGCAAACCGCCAGCATCGGTTCGCCCCGTTTTGTCCCGATAAAGGCGATGCGCCCCGAATCGATCACAACTTTCGCACCCTGTTCGGCGAACAGTTCACTGTAGAAAGTTTTGGCGCGCTCCATGTCGGAAACGCCGATGGTGGTATAGCCAATCATCTCGGGCTTCCTTCTTACATTTTCTTATCTGCGAATTTGCGGTTTAACTTGCGCATGCCACCGATCCAGCGATCGTAGTCGTTGGTCTTGTTCTTCATGTATTCGCGCACTTCTTCATGCGGCAAAATCAGGAAGGTCTCATCGCGGATCGCATCGAGACAGATTTGCGCAACCGGTTCGGGTTCCATCATGCCGTTGATTGCGGCGACGTGGTCCTCGTGACCGCGAGTCATTTCGGTGCGCACTGCCTGCGGACAGAGCACGGAGACCTTGATGCCCTCGTCCCCATGGGTCAGCGCAATCCATTCGGCCAGACCCACGGCGGCGTGTTTTGTGACACCGTAAGACGCTGATCCGATCTGGTTCAGCAATCCCGCCGCAGAAGCGGTGTTCAGCAGATAGCCGCCGCCACGTGCCGCCATTAGGGGGACCAACTGTCGCGCGGCCCAGACATGGGCCATCACATTGATGTCCCAGACGCGTTGCCATTCGGTGTTGGGTGTTTCCATCCCGCCCCCGACCGCGATACCCGCATTCGACCAATATAGATCAATTGGTCCGATGTCTTTTTCGACACTCTCGATCATCGCATTGATCTGGGCCTCGTCCGACACATCAACCGTATAGGCAGCACCGCCCACAGCTTCGGCAGTTTCTGCCGCGCCGTCACCGTTCATGTCCACACATACAACCTGCCGTGCACCGGCGTCGGCAAAGGCCAGGCACAGGGCCTTGCCAATGCCACTGGCAGCACCGGTGACAACACAGATTTTATCTTTGATATCCATATCTTATGTCCACATGTTAGAGCCGCCACAGACGGTCAACGCCTGTCCGGTCATGTATTTGCTGGCATCGGAGGCAAGATAGACCGCAAGCCCAGCAAAGTCTTCGGGATCGCCCAAACGCCGCATCGGGATGTCTTCTTCGATCCGTTTGGCGACTTCGGGATTGTCCCAAAGTTCACGTGCGAATTCTGTTTTTACGAGGCCGGGGCAGATTGCATTAAACCGCAGGCCTTTGGGGCCGAATTCGGCAGCAAGGTTGCGGCAAAGACCGATCAGCGCCAGTTTGGACATGCCATAGGTGCCCAACATTACCGACGGTTTGAACGCACCGATGGAAGAGGTGAACGCCATCGATCCTGATCCCTTTTCGACCATATCGGGGGCCACCATCTGTGCCAGCCAGAGGTTGGACAGCACGTTGGCGTTCATCGTTTTCTGGTAAGCGTCATCAGGGATTTCCGACGTCTTGCCATAATAGGGGTTAACGCCCGCATTGCCGATGACCGCGTCAATAGGACCGGCAAGCTCGTGCGTCTTGTCAACCAGCGCCTGAAGTTGCTCTTTATACCCCACGTTGCACGACACGCCGTAAGCTTTGCCCTTGCCAAGGGCATTGATGCCCTCGGCCGCTTCATCAAGCTGGTCCTGCTTGCGCGCAGAGATGACGACCGTCGCGCCATGCTCTGCCAGAGCGGTGGCCATCGCCAGCCCCATGCCCTTGGAGGCGCCGGTCAACAGCGCCACCTTGCCGGTCAGATCGAAAAGCGCGCTCATCCCATGAACCCCGCAGAGCCGCGGTTTTCAGTGTGCTGCTTGGCCGCGTCCTGACGCTCGTTGCTATCCTTGTACGTTTGTACTTCGTGACGCGCGATAACGTGGTGGTGAACCTCATCAGGGCCATCCGCATAACGCAGCGTGCGCTGCTGGGCGTACATACCGGACAGGGGTGACCACTGGGAAATACCTGTCGCACCATGTACTTGCATGGCCTGATCAATGATGTCGCAAACCTGCTCCGGCACTTTCGCCTTGATCATCGACACCCAGATGCGGGCCTCTTTGTTGCCCAGCACGTCCATCGCTTTGGCGGCTTTCAGCACCAGCAAACGCATGGATTCAATCTCGATTTTAGCGCGAGAGATCGTTTCCATGTTCTTGCCCAGATCGACGATCTTTTTGCCAAAGGCCACGCGGGAGAGACCGCGTTCAATCATCAGGTCCAGCGCCTTTTCGGCCTGCCCGATAGAGCGCATGCAGTGGTGAATGCGGCCAGGTCCAAGGCGAACTTGGGAGATTTCGAAACCCTTGCCCTCACCCCACAGCATGTTTGTTTCAGGGACGCGTACATTGGTGAACTTGATGTGCATGTGGCCGTGTGGCGCATCATCGTGACCAAACACATGCATCGGCCCAAGGATTTCCACACCAGGGTGGTCCATCGGCACAAGAATCTGGCTTTGCTGGCGGAAGGGTTCGGCATCAGGCGAGGTTTTCACCATGACAATCATGATCTTACAGCGCGGATCACCTGCACCGGAGATATAATATTTCTCGCCGTTCAGCACCCATTCGCCGTTTTCCAGTACGGCAGACATGGCGATGTTCTTGGCATCGGATGACGCACGATCGGGTTCGGTCATCGCAAATGCAGACCGGATTTCACCCGCGAGCAGGGGCTTGAGCCATTTCTCTTTCTGCTCCGGCGTGCCGACACGCTCCAGCACTTCCATGTTGCCCGTGTCAGGCGCGGAACAGTTAAGCGTTTGCGATGCCAGCGGGTTCTTGCCCAGTTCGGCAGCGATATAGGCGTAATCGAGGTTCGACAGACCCTCACCGGTTTCGGCATTCGGCAGGAAAAAGTTCCAAAGCCCCGCATCCCGCGCTTTTTGCTTGGCACCTTCCAGCAGTTCCAGCTGGCGCGGGTGATAGGACCAGCGGTCCTCCTGCGCATCGCCCAGACGGTGGTATTCTTCGCTGATCGGATCCACGTTTTCGCGGATGTGTTTGATCACGGCGTTCAGCAGGGGCTTGTTGCCCTCTGACATTTCCAGATTGTTCAGGCTGAGTGGTGAGTTTGTATCGGACATAGTGTGCCTCCTTGGCGTGGATTACTTGTTCACCCAGTTGGGTGCGCGTTTCTCGACAAAGGCGTTGACGCCCTCTTTGAAATCTTCGGTTTTGCTCAGGTCTGCGATAACCTCGCGCGAGAAGGCGATGCTGTCTGCGAACCCGTCGCGGACATACATATCGTTCATCACACGCTTGGTCGCTTTGACGGCGGAAGGGGAAACAGTGCACAGCTGCTCGGCCTTCTCCATCGCCTTTTCCATCAGCTGGTCGTGCGGATGCACCTCGTTGACGCAACCCATCTTAAGCGCCTCGTCCGCCATTATTGTGCGACCGGTGTACATCATTTCCTGCGCGGCGAGCCGCCCGATATACCGTGACAGACGCTGCACGCCGGAGGCGGCGGCGAAGAAGCCGACCTTGACTTCGGGCAACGCAAACTTGGCGTTCTCGGAGGCGAGGATAATGTCACAGGACAGAGCCGTTTCAAATCCGCCGCCCATGGCAAAGCCGTTGACGGCCGCGATGATCGGTTTTTCCAGATTGAAGCGCGAGGATAGTCCGGCGAAACCGCTCTCGGTCATCTTGGCTTTGCTGCCACCCGCCGCCGTCGCCTTAAGGTCATTCCCTGCTGAGAACGCTTTGTCGCCTGCACCGGTCAAGACCGCGACCCACAGATCCTGATCTGCTGCGAAGGCGTCCCAGCAATCGGCCATCTCGTTGTGCATATCCACATGCACCGCGTTGTAGACATCGGGCCGATTCATGGTGACGACCAGAATATGGCCCTTTTTCTCGGTTTTGATGAATTCGTAGCTCATACTTTCAGCCCTCCGGTGTCGATTTCAGTGAATTTACCGCCAGATGCGGCCAGTTTGCGCAGGGTCTCTGCCGGAGCGAAGGCAGGATCATCGGCCCCCAGCTTTTCCATGCGATCCAGTACCGCTTGGGCGCCGACCATATCGCCGTAGAACATCGGCCCCCCCTTGTCCGCTGGCCAGCCATAGCCGTTAAGCCAGACCACATCGACATCCGACGGGCGCTGCGCTTTGTTCTCTTCGAGGATTTTCACGGCCTCGTTGATCATCGGATAGATGCAGATCTCGATGATTTCTTCCGCGCTCATCGTAGATGGCTCGGCACCTGTGATATCCTTGATGATGCCAGCGGTTACATCGGACGGGATGGGGCGGCGGTTTTCGTCATAGTCATAGAACCCCGCCTTGGTTTTCTGACCGCGTCGGTCCAGTTCGCACAGGGCATCGCGGATCGGGTTTTCTGTCTTGGCCCCTTTGGACCAGCCGATATCAAGACCCGCCAGATCGGACATCTGGAAGGGTCCCATTTTGAAACCGAACTGGTTCAATGCGGCGTCCACGTCCCATGGCATTACGCCTTGGTAGACCAATTTATTGGCCTGAATCTGACGCGCGAACAGGATGCGGTTGCCGACAAAACCGGGACAGACGCCGACCAGCGCGGCGATTTTGTTGATCGTTTTGGCAAGGTCCATGCAGGTTGCGACAACGTCATCTGCTGTGTGCTTAGCACGCACGATTTCCAGCAATTTCATCACATTCGCGGGAGAGAAGAAGTGCAGGCCGATCACGTCCTCGGGCCGCTTGGTCATCGCGGCGATTTCGTCGATGTTTAGCGCGGAGGTGTTGGTGGCAAGG